>JAFZRG010000107.1 GCA_017619985.1 Bacillota bacterium
CCGTTCACGCTCGGGATTGAAAGTGTTGCCCTTCTTGTTAAAAATCCTATATAAAAAGGTCTTAGAAAGGATAGAGAAATGAAAAAACTGATTTGTTTTGCAATTTGCGCTGTTATGCTGTTCGCGCTGTGTTCGTGCGGAACGCAGAAGGAACAGGCTGCTGCCGAGTGGACCCGTGAGGGCTACTTTGCTGACGAAAACAATAACTTCCTCTCCGTTACCTGGATGGAGGATATCGACGAGCCGGGCTGGTACGTGGGCTGCATGCTGGGGGAAGACTTTATCGAAGATTCCTGGGGCGGTACGCTTCCGCAGGAGGGGAATACCCTGCACGGGACGCTTCCTTCTTCCGGCAGCGAGGATGATATCACGGTCACGGTCTCTGAAGAAGGCGAGGACGGCCTCCTTCTCGAGGTCGAAGGCGGAGAGACGTACCACTTCACCTCCATGGGGGACATGACAGCCAGCATCATCGTGACGATCAATACGGAAGGCTGGGGCATGATCGGCTATGAAGAAGGCGAAAATGCGCCGGAACTGGATCCGGAGTGGCCCTATCAGTCCGCGCAGGTCAATCTTGGCGATCCCGCGACGTATACTTTTGCCGCTGCTCCTGAAGAGGGCAACGTGTTCGTGAAGTGGACGAAAAACGGTGAGGACTTCTCCACGGAACCGGTCATCACCGTGCTGCTGGATGAAAGTGCGGACTTCATCGCTGTGTTTGAGGAGGCCCAGAACTGATCTCTCTGACGTTCGGGTATCAGTGCTTTAACAACAGGAAATGTGGATGATTATGAAGAAATGGAGACACGCGATCGCGCTTTTGCTGGCGATCTTTCTCGTGCTGCCCTCTGCCGCATTTGCCGCAGAGGAGACCGGAAGCGCACCGGACTACAGAGATCGGGAAAACTGGGCATATTTCGAGTTGGGAGAAGATACGGGAGTTGACATTTTTCTGGTCTGTCCCACTGTGGACACCAGGAGCGAAACGAATTCCTTCGATTTGAATGAAAAACTCAAGGAAAAGTTCGTGAATGCTCTCGATATGGAAAAGGGCATCTACGAGGATACCGGCCGTCTGTTCTCTCCTTATTACCGGCAGATGTCCATGAATGCTTACCGGCTCACAGAGGCTGAGCGCGCTGCCGCGCGGGTGATCGCCTATGCGGACGTCTCCTCTGCTTTTCGCTGGTATCTGGATCATGAAAACAACGGACGCGGTCTGATCCTCGCAGGCTTTTCCCAGGGTTCTGAGATGTGTCTGGAACTGATGAAGGAGTATTTCGGCGGCGAGGCGCCGGAGTCCGTATCCTTGAAAGATCAACTGATCGCAGTTTACGCCATCGGGTGGTCCGTGACGGAGGAGATGACGGAAGCATATCCTCAGATCGTCCCGGCTGCCGGAGAGACGGACACAGGCGTCGTAATCTCTTTCGATTGCGAGGACGGCACCCTGACGGACTCGCTGGTGATCCCGTCCGGGACAAAAGCGCTGTCCATCAATCCGCTGAACTGGAAGACCGATGGCACCAGGGCGGATAAAGCGCTGAATCGCGGTGCGGTCATGTCCACAGGCGCGGAGCCCATCCCCGCGCTTTGCGGCGCATATATCGGGGCGCGCGGCGAGCTGGTGGTCACGGATGTGACGCCGGAAGAGTATCCTGCAGTGATCGATATCTTTCAGGACGGCTCCTATCACATCTATGACTATATGTTCTTCTTTGAAAATCTGAGGGAGAATGTGGCGGCCCGCACGAACGCCTGGCGCACAGGGCTGCCCTTCAAGGATGTCGCGGACGGTGCCTGGTACGAAGCCGCCGTCGCGTATGTTTACGATAACGGATGGATGATCGGTACCGGCGACGCTGTATTCAACCCTGATATGCCTCTGACCCGTGCACAGCTGATCCAGATCCTGTGGTGCTGCGCGGAGAATCCCGCCGCCGACAGCAGTCCGGGCTTCGGGGATGTTCCCGCCGGCGCCTGGTATGAAGGTGCCGCCGATTGGGCCGGGGCGGAGCAGATCGTTGACCCGGCCGAAAACTTTGATCCGGGTCACATCCTCACACGGGAGGAAACTGTCGACCTGATCTGGAAATATGCCAGATATGCGGGGGCGGACGTGTCCGTGGGCGAAGATACCAACATCCTCAGCTACGATGACGCGTTTGACATTACCGACGGATATGCCCCGGCAATGCAGTGGGCCGTGGGATCGGGGCTTATTATAGGTACGGACAGCACGCATCTCAGCCCGCAGCGGCAGCTGACACGCGCACAGGCTGCTGCGATCCTCATGAGCCTCCCCAAAGCGCTGCGTGCAGGGCAGACTCTCGATCCGAATGCCGGCGTTACGATCGGACTGTACGCAGCCTGAGGTTTTATTGATCTCAGCAGGCAGCAAGAAAACAGGTGCGGAAAATTTCCGCGCCTGTTTTTATATTTGAATGGCTTTTACGGAAAGTACAGGAGAAAAAAGTAACTGCGTAGCAACAATTTTTAGGGTATTATATAAATGCGGTTATGTACGCAAAAAACAATTTTGTACGGAAAAGGAGCACTTATGAAAACTGTCTCCACCAAGATCAAATGGATCTTCGCCATCGGCCAGCTGGGATGGTCCATCCTCGCCGGCATCATCGGCAATCTTCTTGTCAACTTTTATCTGCCGGATTCGACCGGCGACGGCGTCATCACATTCGTGACCAGCGCCACTGTCCTCGGCCTGACCGCCATCGGTATCATCACAGCCTGCGGCCGTATCGTGGACGCGGTCACCGACCCGTGGATCGCCAACCTGTCGGACAACTGCGGCAGCAAGCTCGGCAAGCGCATCCCGTTCCTGCGGTATGCAGCCGTGCCGTTCGCGCTGATCACCGTTCTGATCTTCTGCTGCCCGGTGCGCGGCGAATCTCCCGTCAACATCGCCTGGCTCGCGGTCACGCTCATCCTGTTCTACGTCTTCATGACGGCCTACTGCACCCCTTATAACGCGCTCATCCCGGTCCTCGGCAGGAACCAGAAGGACCGCATGGACATTTCCACCTACATCGCGCTGACGTACATCGTCGGTACCGGTATCGCGTTCGGCGGCAAGATGATCTGGGAAGCAGTCTTTTACGCGACTGGCTGGGACTATTATCTCTGCGCCAGGCTGACCCTCGCGGTGCTGGCCCTGATCGCGCTCGTCTGCATGCTGCTGCCGGCGTTCCTGATCAACGAGAAGGAGTACGACGATACGCCTCCCACCAAGGAGAACGCGTTCCAGTCGCTGTCCAAGGCCTTTGCCAATAAGCATTTCCGCGTCTTCGTCCTCTCGGACGTCATCTACTGGATCGGCATCACGATCTTCAATACAGGCTTCATCTATTACGTCGAAGTGCTCCTGGAGCTGAACAACTACATGATCCTGTTCATCTTCATGACCTTCGTCACGTTCGTCTGCTATCCCATCGTCAATGTGCTGTCCCGCAAGTTCGGCAAGAAGAAACTGCTGGTCTGGGGCTTCGCGCTGTTCGGCTTCGCGTTCCTGGTCTCCGCGTTCGCGGGCAAGATCAGCTTCATCCCGAACCAGATCTACGGCTTCATCATCTGCGTGCTCGTCGGTGTGCCCCTGTCCATCCTGGGCGTCATCCCGCAGGCGATCGTCGCCGACATCGCGGAGAGCGACAACATCGAGACCGGAGAAAACCACGACGCCATGTTCTACGCGGCGCGCACGTTCGCTTTCAAGCTCGGCCAGTCCATCGCCATGATCATCTTCACTTCGCTGGCGGTCATCGGTCAGTATACCGAAACGAACGCGGCAGGGGAGGAAGTCATCCGCAATACCGGTTTCGGCTACCGCATCAGCCTCATCATCGCGCTCATCCTGTGCATCGGCGCCATGGCCGTCATCCTGCGCTATGACGAAAAGAAAGTCATGAGCGTCATCGAGAGCGACCATGAATGATCTGCTGGTAAGCTACAGGATCACCGGCCAGGTCACGGAAGTCTCCGGCAGCAATGAGGATCTGCTGATCGAGGATACCGTATCCGGCGGCAGACGGACGGTCACGGTGACCGCCCTCAAACAGTTGCGCCTGTACGAAGCCTCCGTTCAGCTGCCGAAAACGTTCCGCGCTTCGGATCTC
This sequence comes from Bacillota bacterium, assembly GCA_017619985.1. Lineage (GTDB taxonomy): Bacteria > Bacillota > Clostridia > Peptostreptococcales > Anaerovoracaceae > RUG11894. The sequence goes on from JAFZRG010000107.1 coordinate 4,134, forward strand.
GTCCTGGCGAACGGCTACCAGTCCTGGACCGAGACCCGTCCGATGACCCGCAGAGAACACCTCAACAACCTCCGCAGGATCCCCGCGGTGATCGAGGACCGGTTCCATTTCAAGTCCTACGGATCGCAGGCGTTCTGGCCTTTCGACGACAGCTACCATCTCGGCTTCGACATCGCTTCCGTTCAGGGCGAAGAGCCTCTGTTCATCGGCAGCTATAATTATAAAAACGCATATCTCCTGATCCAGATCCTCGAGGACGAGAACCGCATCGTGCTCCACAGCGACGTGTCCCACAGGCTGCTGAAGGAAGGGGAGCGCTTCACGATCTTCGATTACGTGCTCGCGGAGGACGGCAGGGCCTACTATGAGAGTTTCCGCCCCCGGACGCAGAAGAAACTGCTCGGCTATACCTCCTGGTACAATCACTATCAGAACATCAACGAGCAGCTGATCCTGGACGCGCTGGAGGGGCTGGACAGCCGTTTCGACCTGTTCCAGATCGACGACGGTTTCGAGACGTACGTGGGGGACTGGCTCGACGTCGACCCCGTTAGATTTCCGAACGGCTTAAGGCCCATCGTGGACAGGATCCACGAAAAGGGCATGCTGGCCGGCATCTGGCTGTCGCCTTTCGTGGCGGAGAACAAGTCGAAGCTGCTGCAGGACCATCCGGACTGGATCGCGCACGACAAGAACGACGACATGATCTACGCCGGCTGCAACTGGAGCGGCGATGCCGCACTGGATATCAACAACCCGGCAGCGATCGACTACGTCCGCAGGGTGCTGCGCCACTACGTCGATCTCGGCTTCGACTTCTTCAAACTGGACTTCCTGTACGCGTCCAATCTGCGGCGCATCCACGGAAAGACGCACGCGGAAACGGCGGAATTCGCTTACGGACTCATTCGCGAGGAACTGGGCGACAGGCTGATCCTCGGCTGCGGCGCAACGCTTTCCAACTGCTTCGAGCGCTTCGACTACTGCCGCATCGGCCCGGACGTCTCGCTGCGCTTCGACGACGTGCCGTACATGCGCATCTTCCACCCCGAGCGCATCTCCACGAAGGTGACCCTCCAGAACACGATGTTCCGCAGGGAAATGGACGGGCACATGTTCCTGAACGATCCGGACGTCTTCCTGCTGCGGGACGATAACATCCGCCTCTCGAAGGCGCAGCGCGAGAGCCTGACGAAGATCAACGCGCTGTTCGGGTCCCTCCTGATGACTTCGGACGACATCGCAGGCTACGGCGAAGACAAAAAAGAGGTGTTGGAGCAGGCTCTGAAGCTGTTTTATGAAGGAAACGTGCTGGACTGCCGCAGAGAAGGCCGCACGATACGCATCACATACGAACTGCAGGGCGAAACGCACCGCATGACCTACGACTTCAACCGCGGCATTCTGAAAGAAGAATAAGGAGAACTGACCATGACAGACCGTACCGGAAGCGTTTTCGGCAATCCGATCGACGAAAAGACGATAGAACAGGCGGAAAAGGCGAAGGCTAAATTCGTCCGCAAATACGGCGACGATTCCTCGGCGCACTACGTTTTTTCCTATGAGCCCATCCCGGCGCTGGCGCATATGGGCGTGCAGAAACTCGTCCTTGCGCAGCAGGCAAAACCGCTGGAGGGGAATCCCCTGGTCATCGGCAACATCCGTATGGGCTTCGGGCACTACCGGATCAGCATCGCCATGGCCTCGTGCGCGAAAGCCATGGGCTATACGCCGTACTGGCTCGACCTGGCGGGGTTCGACGCGACCGGCTCGAAGATGATACAGGAGCAGAACAAACTCTATTCCATGGGCAGCCGCATCTCTCAGAAGTCCGGACTCTTCAACCGTCTCTATTGGGAACCTCTGAACAGCGAAGGCTTCCGCCAGCTGACGTACAACGCCAAAGACCAGAAGAACGCGGAGCTGCTCGTGCCGCTGTTCGCGTCGCTTCCGAAGGACGTCCCGTACATCGCGACCCACGTCTGGCCCAGCCAGGGTGCGGTCCATGCCGGCCTGACCCACGTCGTGAACGCGATCCCGGACAACTGGCCCATGGCGCTGCATCTGTCGGAAGGCGCCATCCACACCGTACAGACACCGTTCGCGTATCTGGGATACAAGATGATGAACGGCTTCGCGGACCATCCTCTGAAGGGGATCCCGGAAGAGGATCTGAAGATGGTGGGCCGCTACGTGGATCACGAGCTGCTCGCAGGCCTCGAAGCGGACAACGAAAGGCGGATCGCGAGAGCGGAGAAGGGCGAACCCATGCGCTTCCTGCTCACGGTCGGCGGTGCCGGCGCCGGATACGACCAGTTCCTCGCCATGGTGAAACATCTCGTTCCCCTGGTGAGCGCGGGGAAAGCCGCGGTGTTCATCAATTTCGGCGATCACACGGATACGTACAAGAAGATGCTGTTCGCGCTGGATACGGTGCCCGTCCGCACGTTCTCAGACGATTACGAAGGGCTGAAGCGCTACGTCGAGAGCATACGGGACGGCAGGGCGGAAGGCATCACGGCGATCTGCGGCAGCGATCTGTTCGAGGCGGTCTACAGCACGAACCTGCTGATGCCCGTCAGCGACGTGCTGATCACGAAACCGTCCGAACTCGCGTATTATCCCATCCCGAAGATCTTCATGAAGCATATCGGCGGTCACGAGGTCTACGGCGCGGTCAATTCGCAGGAGGCGGGCGACGGCACGTTTGAATGTCCCGACGAGAAGAGTCTCTCCGCCATGATCGACCGCATCATCGAAGACAAAGAACTGTATGCGCATATTTGCCGCAGGATCACCGAGATGAAGTCCAAGGGCGAATACGACGGCGCGTACCGCTGCGTGGAACTGGCTGCAGCCGGAAGGGAGTGACCCATGCAGGAGCGTTTTGCTTCCGTCTTCGGCCGTGACCATCAGTTCAGCATCGCCGTGCCCGGCAGGACGGAACTGGGCGGCAATCATACCGATCATCAGCACGGACCGGTGCTGGCCGCGCCGGTCCGGGTTTTTGTGGTTGCGAGCGCTTCGGAAAACGGCACGGATAAGATCCGCATCGATTCCGAAGGCTTTGAACCGTTCGAATCGGACCTGTTCGATCTGTGTCCGAGAGCGGAGGAACAGGGGCTGCCCGTCTCTCTGCTGAAGGGCGTCGCTTCGGCGTTCGCGGAGAAAGGGCTACGCGGCTTCGATGCCTGCATCCGTTCGGATATCCCCGTGGGCAGCGGCCTGTCGAGTTCCGCGGCGTTCGAGATCCTTCTGGCAAAGCTCTGCTGCCGGTTTTCCGGCGTACAGCTTCCTGCGGAAGAACTGGCGAAGATCGCGCAGCGGGCGGAAAACGAATATTTCGGCAAACCCAGCGGTCTGATGGACCAGATGGCGTGCGCATCGGAGGGACCGGTCTTCATCGACCTGAAAGATCCCGCATCGCCCGTCGTATGCCCCGTTCGCCTGGATCCGGAAAAGCACGGCTATGCGCTGTGCCTCGTCCGCTGCGGAGCTGGTCACGAAGACCTGACGGATCAGTACCGGGCCATCACCCGGGAGATGGGGGACGTCGCGCGCTATTTCGGCAAAGACGTGCTGCGGGAGGTGCCGGAAGAAGCGTTTTATGCGGAGGTCCCGGCGCTGCGCCGCGCGTGCGGCGACAGGGCGGTGCTGCGGGCGGTCCATTTCTTCGAAGAAGTGAAAAGGGTCACCGCCATGAAAGACGCGATGGATCGGGATGATTTTGAGACGTTCCTGTCGCTTGTACGCGGATCCGGAAGATCCTCCTGCGAGCTGCTGCAGAACGTGATCCCGGAGGGGAGTGCCGTTCATCAGGACATGGCCGTGGCGCTGGCTTTCGCGGAGAAAGCGCTGGAAGGCACAGGAGCGGTTCGCGTCCACGGCGGAGGCTTCGGCGGCACGATCCAGGCGTACGTGCCGTTTGATAAGCTGGATCCCTTCAAAACTCAGATGGAGGCCCTGTTCGGACCGGGCTGCTGCATCGATACGAAGATCCTGTCTGCGGAGGTGTAAGAATGCACAGAACATATATGAAAGACGAACTCGTCGTTTTCTGGGACTCGGAGAAGTGCTATCACGCCCGCCGCTGCGTCGGCAGCAGCGCGAAGATCTTCGATCCCAAGCGCAGGCCCTGGATCGATCTTTCCCAAGCGGACATGCCGGAGATCTGGGAATGCGTCAGCAAGTGCCCGTCCGGCGCGCTCACGTGCGCATACACGCACGGCATCGACGTCCGCTTCGAAGAGGACGCCTGCCGCAGCGCGGCGTATGACGGAGAGAAACAGGTAGGCGTCTGCCTGTACCGGGAGGGCCCGGACGGCTGGAGCATCGTCTCCACGCGGGTGGATCCCGCCTACGGAGGGCAGGGGATCGCGAAACGCCTGGTCTTCAGTGTGACGGAGGCGGCGGAGCGCCGCAAACAAGCCGTCGTCCCTGTCTGTTCCTATGCGGTCAAACTGCTGAGACCGGCAGATCAGTAATAGTCCGGAGGTGTATATCATGAATCAGAAACAGCTGAAACAGATCTTTCTCGACACGGATTTCGAGCACATGAGCGGTACGGCGGCAGAGCTGAAAGTCGCGGAATATCTGAAGGCGCAGTGCGAAGCGCTCGGCGCGAAAGCGTGGATCGAGCCGTTCCCGGTGGCCATGGGCGATATCGAAGAAGCGCACGTCCTCGCGGACGGCAAAGAGATCCCCTGCATAGGCCTGACCTGCTGCGGCAGCGGCGAGGTCGAGGGCGAACTGTACTATATGCCCGGGACGGATCCTGTCTCCATGGCCGGCGCGAAGGACAAGATCGTCCTGCTGGACAACCAGGGCATCAAGCATTTCGATTATCAGGATCTGATGAAAGCCGGCGCGAAGGGCATCCTGTTCCGCTACGGCAATCTGAACTATCCCAACGAAGACATCATCGAACGCGATCTGCGCGGATACATCGTCGGTGACGCCCGCAGGGTGCTCTGCGCGATGATCAACGTCCATACCGCGCTCGACCTGGTGAAAAGCGGTGTTAAGCGCGTAAAGATCTCCCTGAAGCAGAAGGAGTACGACGGGGAATCCCATAACGTCGTAGCCGAGATCCCCGGAAAGAGAGACGAATTCATCGTCCTGACCGCGCATTACGACACGACGTCGCTTTCTCACGGGTCATACGACAACATGAGCGGCTGTGCGGGTCTGCTCGGCATCCTGGACGCGCTGAAGGGCAAGGAACTCAACTATGGTCTGCGTTTCGTGTTCTGCGGCAGCGAGGAGCGGGGCCTGCTCGGTTCCAAAGCCTACGTGAAGGACCACGAGGCGGAACTGGAAAAGATCGCGCTGAACGTCAACATCGACATGATCGGAACGTATCTTGGCCATTTCCTGGCCTGCGTATCCGCGGAAGACGCGCTGATGCACTACCTGAAATACATGGCGGCAGAGCTGGCCTTCCCGGTGGACGCCTACAG
>JAFZRG010000108.1 GCA_017619985.1 Bacillota bacterium
AAAGAAGATTACCAGGTGCGCATCCTGAACGAATACTACAAAGTCGTGACCGAGTTTGAGCGCCTGAGCGACCACGCGATGAACATCGCGGAGATGGCGCAGGACCTCGACCGCAAGGGCATCAGCTTCTCCGAAGATGCCCTCCGCGAGATCGACGTCCTGGAAGATCTCATCTACCGCATCCTCGATCTCACCCGCCAGGCGTTCGAAAAGAGAGACGTGGACGCCGCCATGCAGATCGAGCCTCTCGAGGAGGTCACCGACGACATGGTGAACGCCCTGCACGACCTGCATCTGGACCGCCTGCGCAAAGGACAGTGCAGCGTGGACGCCGGTTCGAGTTTCCTCAATCTGCTGTCCGACCTGGAGCGTATCTCCGACGTGTGCTCCAACGTGGGCGTCGAGACGATGACCCGCGTCAACACCGACCTGGAGAACCGGGCGCACGAATTCATCTCGTCGCTGCATTCCGGCCACGACGAGACGTTCAACAGGCGTTACCAGGAGGCCCACGCAGAGTTCTTCGGCAGGCTGGAGAACAAGGCGGAGGCATAAGATCCAAGGCATAAAAACAACCGCTCCGGATAGACCGGAGCGGTTTTGTATTGCTGCTGTTTATTCGCCCAGGATGCTGGACAGGATCACGCAGACTTCCGCGCGGGTGATCGTGTTCTCCGGGCGGAACGTGCCGTCCTCGTACCCGGTGACCACGCCGGCCTTGTACAGCGCGGTGATGGACGAACGGTACTTGGTATTCGCTTTCACGTCGGAAAAGCGGGGCCGTCCGTTGACCTCCGCGAGCGCGCCTTCGGGCAGCGCGTGCGCGAAGATATAGGCGACTTCCGCGCGGGTCGCGGGCACATCGTAATCCTCGAAGTCCCCTTCCTGAATGATGCCCTGGCGGATCGCGTAATTCACATACACGGTATACCAGGGAGATGTGCCGGACGGGAACGTGCCGTCGCCGCCGTTGTAGATATCCCTCATATTGGAAGCGATCACCAGGCACTCGGCCAGGGTGATGCCGCCGTTCGGGCGGAACGTACCGTCCGTGTAGCCGCCCATCAGACCGTAACGGGTCACCTTGGCCACGTACGGGTCGAACCAGTTCGTCAGATAATAGGGCAGATCCAGATACTGGCCGCGGAGATACGTCTTCTGCACCTTAAAGCGCGCCAGGCCGGTCTCCGGCTTGGGCGGCTGGATCTCGTAACGGGCGTCCTCGATCAGTTTCTTCAGGCCGGGCCATTCGTAGCTGGAGACTTTCTCCAGTTTGCCGTTTTCCAGGAAGTAGTCGATCATCTCGTCGTTCAGCACGAGCACGAAATTGAAACCGACCGGCAGATACGTCAGCTCCTCGCCGGCCTCTTCCGCCTCGCGGGCCGCCTGCTCGTAGACGCGTTCGTCTCCGGGGTCAGCCGAAACGGGGATGGCCGCGACGCCCGTGTACAGACCCGGGCCTGCGGTGAAGTGCATGATCAGAGTGTCGTTGTCGAAACTGTACAGGCCGCCCTGGATGTCCAGGAAGCCGTAAGTGTAGATGTCCTTCCAGCCGATCACCAGGTCGCTGCCGGGCAGGACGGAGATGCCGTAGGGCGCCATCCTGCCGGTGATCGCACCGTAGACGCAGTCACCGTCCCACTTGTCCGAAGGCACGTAAAGCACCATGACCTTGCTCTCGGCTTCCCCAAACCGGGTGTTCAGCACGGCATTCACCGAACCCATATAGTACGGCATGGACAGCGTGGCTGTCAGGCCTTCCGCCGCGTTGCTCTTATCCGTATAGCGCAGCGTCTGCGTCTTGTAGCTGTAGCACACGGGTTCTTCCGCAGGCTCGTCCGCGAAGACCCCCTGAGGAACCAGCGCCAGCAGCAGGACTGCCAGCAATAATATCGAAATAGATCTCTTCATATATACCTCCTGAACCCTGTTTTACCCCAAATACAGGTTGTTCGTGCTGAATTCCGCCTCGCAGGTGGTATCGATGCGCAGGTCGTGGAAGATCTGCGCGTCCGCGTCGGACAGGATCGCCGTGCAGTAAGCCTTGCAGCCCGCCAGCAGCGGCAGTTTTTCCACGGCAGTCTCCGCGACCGGGTTGACCGCCGCAGAGATCGTGAGCGCGGAAAGGACTTCCTCCAGCGAAAGCGTGGAACGTTCTCTCTTTAAAATGTCCGTCTTCAGATGCTGCATCGTGCCCAGGACTTCCTCCGAGATCAGAAGCAGCTCCTCGGGGATGCCGCACAGATGGCGCATCGCATTCAGGATGAGGGCTGCGCCGGCGACCATCAGATGCGAGCTCCTGCCGGTGACCATGGTGCCGTCGGGCATCTCCATGGCCATGGCGACGACGTTCTGGAACCGCTCCGGATCCATCGCCCTCTTCTTTTCCACGTAGTCCAGCGCCGGGCGCACGCAGGCGCGGTCCTCCACCGTCTTGCCCACTTCGTCCATCAGGAGCTTCGCCCGCTCCAGCGACTCCGCGGAGATGACGCCCTTCTTGAAGTCCACCTTCGCCATCAGATACCGGCGGATGATCTCCTGGCAGGCAGCCTCGCGGCATACCTCGTCGTCCGTGATGCAGAAACCTACGCGGTTCACGCCCATATCCGTCGGCGAATTGTACTCCGCCTCCGTGCCGGTGATCTTCTCGATGATGCGCTTGACCACCGGGAACATCTCCAGGTCGCGGTTGTAGTTGACCGCCAGCACGCCGTATTTCTCCAGGTGGAAGCTGTCGATCATGTTGACGTCCTTCAGGTCCACCGTGGCAGCCTCGTACGCGATGTTCACGGGATGCTTGAGCGGCAGGTTCCAGATCGGGAACGTCTCGAATTTCGCGTACCGGGCGGAGACGCCGCGCAGATGTTCGTGGTAAAGCTGCGACAGGCAGGTCGCCAGCTTGCCGGATCCCGGGCCGGGCCCGTTGACCACGACCAGCGGCTTCGTGACCTCGATGTACGGATTGGCACCGTAGCCTTCCTCGGACACGATCGTGTCCACGTCGGTCGGATAGCCCTTCGTGAAGTAATGCTTGTACGTCCGGATGCCGCGGCGCTCCAGTTTCGTGATGAACTGGTTGACGGCCGGGTTGTCCGTATAGCGCGTGATGACCACGCTGTTGATGGGAAGTTCGTACTTGCGGAACATGTCGATCAGGCGCAGGACTTCCAGATCGTACGTGATCCCGTAGTCCGCCCTCGTCTTGTTGGCGATGATGTCGCCCGCATAGATCGGAATGATGATCTCGGCGTGGTCCTTCATGCGGGCCAGCAGCTTGATCTTCGCGTTCTCGTCGAAACCGGGCAGCACTCTCGCCGCGTGCTTGTCGTGCACCAGTTTGCCGCCGAACTCCAGATACAGGCGTTCGCAGGCGTGCCCGTTGATCCGCTCCAGGATGTATTTCGACTGCTCTTCGAGATATTTCTCAGAATCAAATCCGATCTTCATGACGATCCTTCCATAACAAAAATGTGGTATCTATACTTCCATATAGTATACCACATTTTGTGTTTCTCTGTCTCCGTTATCTGCGGGTCTATCCGCGATTTTTGTAATCTTCCTCGATCTCTTCCTTCCAGGAGGCGTCCAGCCTGGCCCCTGCGCGCATGCAGCTCATGGCTCTGGCGACGCCGGCGAAATTCTTCTGGACACCGGCAGGATCGTTGCAGTAACGCACGGCCTTATCCGCGTCGATCCCGAAGCGCGCCGCCTCGCTCACTGCGTCGATATTGGCGCCGAGGAACAGGAATTCCCAGCCCTCCTCCTTCTTCTTTTCGACCAACTTCTTCACTTCCGAAGCGCGCCATCTGCGGCTGGAGTTCTCCATGCCGTCCGTCGTGATCACGACCATCGTATGCTCCGGCACGTCTTCCGGGCGGATGTACCTGTGCACCTTTTCGATGTGGGTCACCGCGTCGCCGACCGCGTCGAGCAGCGCCGTGGATCCGCCGACATAGTATTCCTTTTCCGTCATCGGGGCGACTTCCGCCAGGCTGACCCTGTCGTGCACCGTCTTCTGCTGGTTGTCGAACAGCACGGTCGTGACGAAGGCCTTGCCGTCCTCCTTCTTCTGCTTTTCGATCAGGGCATTGAAGCCGCCGATCGTGTCGCTCTCCAGCCCCGCCATGGAGCCGCTTCTGTCCAGGATAAAGATCATTTCGGTGAGTCCGTTCTTGTTGTTCATCGTTATTCCTCCTCGCGTGTATCGTTTCCGCCGCGGCCAAAGCCGCGCTGTTTTCTGTTTACGGCTTTATGATACATGCAGGGAAAAACAAAAGGGTCGCCTGTGAAGCGACCTTTTCGCACGGTCTGTTTTGACCGGTTCAGCCTATTCCAGCAGCAGTTCGAGCGCGTTCTCGACGATCTCGCGCTGGCGCTTTTCTTCCTTGTCTTCCGGCAGGTTCGGATTGCCTGCGGGATACGGGATAGCCTGTGCGCCGGAGATACGGGCTGCACCTACCGTCTTGGAGATGGGGGTGACTGTGCAGACATGGGCGGCGGGGATGCCGGCCTTCTCGATCTGCTTGACGATCGTTGCACCGCAACGCGTACAGGTCCCTCAGGTGGAGGTGAGGATGACGCCCTGAACGCCTGCGGCCTTCAGATCCTCTGCGATCTCCTTTCCGAAACGGGTGGCGTCTGCCACGGAGGTGGAGTTGCCGGTAGTCGTGATCAGGTACGGATAGACCTCGCCGATCTCGCCCTCCTTCTCCAGCTCTTTCAGTACGTTGTAGGGAGCGACCCGGTTGGGGTTCTCGTTGGCGTACACGGGGTCATAACCCGCGTGGACCGACTCGAACTTGCCTTTCTCGAGCTTGTCGAGACCCGCCAGGTCGTATTTCTTCCAGAACTTCGCGGACGCCGCGGTCAGGTGATCCGGGTTGCCGAAGGGCACGATGCCGCCGGACGTGCACAGCGCGATCTTCGCATGCTTCAAGTCGGGAAGCGGAGCGGAGGGTTCGACCTTTTCATAGGTCGAGATCTCCAGTTCGGTCTCGTAAGGTTCGCCGTTCAGCTTCCTGACGAGCATCTCGACGGCTCTGACGGCGCCGTTCTTCTCGTGGAACACGTTGACCCGCTTGCCCATGGGGAAGTAGCCTTCCTCCTTGGGCAGGCCGAGCTTTTCGCCGCGCAGGATCTTGCCTGCCAGAGCAGACATCTTCGCGATGGCGTCCTTCATGCCGGCCGCGGACTTCGCGGTCTTCACGATCTTGCAGTATGCCTTGAACATGTCGACCGCCGGATTCTCTTCGTACATGCCGGTGATGGCCGGAATGCCGAGATCTTCCTGCACCAGCGTGCAGCTCTCGCCGCAGGCGATGCCGAAGCGGCCCGCGTTGAAGGCGGGTCCCGCGACGAACAGGTCGGGCTGATATTTCTCGACCTGCGCCTGGATGAACTCCTTGCACTTGTCGACGTTTTCCGCGAAATAGTTGTCGCCGCAGATGACGGTGGCGACGATCTCCGCTTCGGGCAGAGCAGCCTTCAGACCCATCGCGGGGCCCTTGGCGCCTTCTTCGACGAACGGTTCGGTATAGGCGAATTCCTCGCCGCCGATCTGGCCGAAGAACTGGTTGGTGTAAAACAGGATCTTCTTCATGCCAAACCTCCTTATATCGTGACCGCCCCGACGAGGGTGTTGCCCTGCAGGTTGTGGCCGCCCATGATGCCGTGGATCTCGATCAGCAGTCTGCCGTCGGGCTGGATGGAATTGACGTTGCCGCCGCAGACGCGTTCGATGTCCTTCAGGACGCCGATGGTCTTATCCATGGCGGGCAGCATCAGGGTCGCGTTGGAGTTGCCGGTCGTGACGATGGCGTTGGCCTCGGGCACGCTGTCGGGCAGCGATTCGCTCATGCCGTCGATGCCGGCGTCCTCGTTGGTGATGATGACGGTCTTGATGCCGTTTCTCTCGAGCTCCTGGCACACGATCATCAGGTCGGTCGTCGGATTGCCGAAGCCTTCCTGGGAGATGAGCGCGCCGTCGGCGCCGAGCATCTTCACCTGTCGGACGGTCAGCATGCGGTTGCGGAATTTCTCCTTGAGCGTGGTCATGAGCGGGCAGAGCACGATGCCCACAAAGTTGAAGTCCTTGCCGTGATGTTTGAACAGTTCCTTGATGCAGGCGTTGTTCTGATGCATATACGTCGTGGTCTTCGAACCCGGAGATACGCAGTTGCCGGACACCAGCGCGCCGTCGAAGACCTCGAGCGGGGTCAGCATGGTCGGCACGATGATCTTGCTGTCGCGGCCGTAGAAGTACGAGTCGTGCAGCAGGCCCTGGCTCATGCAGTTGTAGACGTAGACCACTCTGGGCAGGTCGGGATAGGCGTTGTAGTTCTCGCCGATGTTGCCCCATTCGTACGTCTCGGTCGTGTAGTTCTCACAGGGGAAGGCCAGTTCGCCGACTTTGCGGGCCAGTTTGATGCCGGCCAGGCGCACGACTTCCTCGTGTTCGTGGGGATCGACGTAGTCCTGCTTCTCCAGGATCATCACAAGGTGGCACAGCTTGGAGTAGACGTTGTACTCCGCGGCCGGACCGCTCATGTCGATGACGCCCTCCTGGAAGCCGACGATGGGGCCGGTGGTCGTGACCACGCAGCCGTCCAGGCAGTATGTGACCCCGCTGCCGGCTTCTTCCATGTCCTCGCGGAACAGGCCAGGGAAGGTCTCGCCCTCCTGCTTCGCCCGCGGCTCGATGACGTCCTTGACCGGCAGGATGCGGGTGGACGTGCCGGGCAGCGCGATGTCGAACGACACGTTTTTGATGCGGCTGTCTTCGAGCATCCATTCCTTCATCTCGTCCGGATCGACAATGAGCTTATCGCCCTCGATCCGGGCAGGACTTCCGAACTCGATGCTGCGGATGGCGATTTTTCTGAGTTCCAGTACCATGCATACCTCCTTATCTTTGTCTTGCTCTTACAGTCCTAATTCTTTTAATACGCTTTGGAAGATCTCGCAGTCGATGAACCGCAGATCGGGCAGGAGCGCTTCGTCGTACTTCCTGCGCATCGCCGCGTATTTGTCCTCTTCCGCCAGGCAGTACTCGATGATCCCGAAACTGGGAAGATCGAGCGCACCTTCTCCGCCCTCTTCCAGGACGACCGTCCGGTAGGGCGTCTCGTTCGGACGCAGCCTGCCCGCCATGGGATGGGCGAGCAGCTTTGCGCCGAGGTGGATGCGGTCACGGGCGGCCGTGAGCACGTCCCGGGCCGGCGCATCCGGCAGAAGATAAAAAGAAAAGGCGCTTGGCACAAGATCCTCAATATCCACGTTGTTGGAAAAAATACTTGCCTTCATGAGGGTCATACCAAACGCCCTTCCTTTTATGTAATTATATATTACTGATAGATCTGCCGCTATGATTTGTTCATCAAATAAATCATAGATCTTTCCTATGAGTCTATCGGCGAATTTACCAGTCGAACCAGGTGCCCTTCAGCAGCATGCGGGCATCCTGCGTCAGGGGGATCAGGTCGCTGCGGTCGGCCAGCGCGACGTCGAACTTGCGGTTGAGCGCCGCGAAATGCTGCACGCCGAACGTCATCTTGCGCAGGTAGGAGTAGGCTCCGACGGCGCCCAGGGACATGCCCTCGGCCTCTTCGCCGTACAGGCTGCGGACTTCACCGAGTTCCAGGAACAGATCGTCCGCGGTCGAACCGAACTTCTGCAGATGCGCAGGCACATTGCCTTCCTTCAGCAGTTCGCCGATCTTCTTACCCACCATGGCGGCGGCCATCGTCGCGCGGCACAGGCCTACGGCGGTCACGTAAGGAGCGCCCAGCGCCAGCGCCTTGTATGCCTGGTCTTCCGCGGAAAAACCGCCGGTGATCACGATGGACGGGATGTACTTGCCTTCTGCCTTCAGCTTGTCGCACATTGGTACGATCGCGCTCTCGATGCAGGCTGCCGGCAGGCCGAATTCGTTCATCATCTTGTCCGGGCTGTAACCGGAGCCGCCGCCTGCGCCGTCGAACGTGACCATGTCCACTTCGAACTCGGACGCCATGCGCAGGATCCGTTCCATGTCGGCGCGGTCGAAGCCGGCAGTCTTGAAATAGACGTTCTTCAGGCCCATGGCGCGCAGTTCCTCGATGCGCTTGCCCATCGTTTCTTCCGTCCACATCGGCAGTCTGGCGTAGGACCAGAATTTCGGCGCCGCGCCGCGTCTGGCGGCTTCGGCGACGGCGGGGTCATCCGGGTCGGGATAGACGATGGATCCGCTCCTCTTCTTGGCGATCGCGGCCTCGAGCGACCCGAGGCGGTTCGCTGGCTGCGTGCCCTTGGCGCTCTGGCCGAACTTGAACTCGATGCCCTTCGCGCCGCACTCGCGGATCGCGTATTCCGGCAGGCCCATCGCGTCATCTTCGCAGTTGCATTGCAGGACGATCTGGCCGTAACCGCGGTCGTAACGGTTGAACGCACCCAGCATCTCCTTCAGCATCTCGAAGCGGACGATCTTTCCGTTCTCCATCTTCATGTCCGGGTCTTTGCTCGGAGCGCCTTCGCCGATGACGCAGATCGTACCGGCCATGGCCGCCGCGGCAAAGTAGTCTTTCCAGTTGAGTTTGATGAGGGCGGGCAATGTGAACGGCACGGCGATCTTTACGGGATTGCGCTTGCCGATGACCCGCTCCGTTTTCACGTTGTAGATGGACGGATAGTCGCCGTTTTCCGGGGCGCCGAGCGCGCCGAAGCAGCGTCCGTTGATGTTGAAGATCGAATAGTCGATGGGGTTGTCCTTTTCGCCGGCGACCTGGTTGCTGCCGGTGTTCGTCGGGTAGACCATCGCCTTGCCCAGGACGGCGGACAGGCCGATCTCGCAGGTCCCGATGCAGTCCTCCGTGCAGAAGGAGCACATGCCAGAGCTGGGCGAGATCTTCTGGCTGCGGGTCTTCGAATCGTTGAATGCGGAATCGTTATTGCGTACGAATGACATGGGATGCACCTCTTTTCGTCATGCCGGAACGTCAGATATCTTCTACCTGTAAAAGTATCACAAAAAGACCAATCCGTAAATTAGTAGGATAAATAAAATCCTATGCGCTTTTCCCGGTAACGGGAGGTCTGCTATAATAGGAGTATGAACAAGCAAGAGACTTACGACTATCTGAAAAATTGCGGCGTGGAGTTCGAGATCACGGAGCATCCGGCGGTCTGGAACATGGACGACGTGGCGCAGCTGGAGATGCCCCATCCCGAGGCGGACGCCAAGAATCTGTTCGTGCGCGAGGATAAGACGACGAGCTATCACATGATCACCGTCAGGGGCGACAAGCGCGTGGACCTGAAGGCGCTGCGCAGGGCAGAAGGACTGCGGCAGCTGAAATTCGCGAACGGACAAGAGCTTTCGGATGTGCTGGATCTGTATGCCGGCGCGGTGACCCCTCTCGGCCTCCTCAACGATGAGACGCGCAGCGTCACCCTCTATCTCGACGCCTATTTCCTCCAGCCGCCGGCGCTCATCGGCGCGCATCCGAACGACAACACCGCCACCGTGTGGCTGAAGACGGAAGACCTGATCCGGGTCATCGAGGCGCACGGCAACCCGGTGAAGACCGTGGAATTATAGACGCAAAAAGACCCGCACGACACCGTGCGGGCCTTCTCTTTTTTTGCTATTTCAGGCTCTCGTCGTACACAGCCCGGTTTCCGCCGATGAATTTCGGACGCACGCGGCAGGCCGTCAGATGGGCTTCGCCGATCTGCTTCAGGGAGAGGCGCACGGGAACGCACACCTTGTCCATATGCATGCCGATAAAGGTATCGCCGATGTCGAGGCCCGCCTTTGCGACGCGCATCTCTTCGATCGCGACAGGTTTTTCGAAGTTCGCGTAAGCAGCTGTCGCAAAGGACCCGCCGGCCTTCTTCTGCGGCACGACGTTGACCCGCGGAAGCCCGTACTGCTTCGCGCACGCGGCCTCCATGATGATGGCGCGGTTCAGATGCTCGCAGCACTGCGCCGCCAGGAAGACGTTATGCGCCTTCGCGGTCTCCCAGATGCCGGAGAACACGGCTCTCGCCACATCCTCGTTCGAATCCGAGCCGATCTTCTGCCCGCAGATCTCGCTCGACGAGCAGCCGACGACCAATATGTCGCCCTCCTCGAGCTTCGCTGCCGTTATGATCTCTTCCGCGGCCTGCGCCGCCTGTAATTTCAGTTCTTCGTACATGACCGATCACGCCTCCGTCTCTGTGATTCGCTTCAGTGCAGCAGTTCCATGGCCTTCTGCAGCTGTCTGTCCGTACCGTCGCCCTCCAGATACTCCCGGTACGCGCGCTGCACCAGATCTATCGTGCAGAAATCCAGCCCGCCGTAGGGAGATGCGCCGTACAGCGCCTGGATGCGCTTGAGCGCCGCCACGGTCTCTTCATCCATGCGCGCGTTCTCATCCACGCCGTAGCCGATGACGTTCAGGCGCTGCTGAGCCGCCAGGACCGTCAGGCCGACCTGGCCCGCGAAGTATTTCTTGCCTTCTTCGAAGGGCAGCAGACTCTTCTCCAGCTCTTCGATCTGCGCCGCAGTCAGGTCCGCGCCGTTGGTGACCGCCACGTCCGGCGTGATGCCGATCTTGTCGATGCGCTGCCTGTTCGGAGTCAGGAAGTGGCAGAACGTCAGCTTGAAGCTGTCGCCGCTGTCCAGGGTCACCAGCTCCTGCGCCACGCCCTTGCCGTACGTCGTCTGTCCGACCAGCGTGCCCGCGCCGTTGTCCTTGACTGCCGCCGCCAGACATTCGGACGCGCTGGCTGTACGGCCGTCGATCAGGAGCACCAGGGGAACGTCCTTATACGTCCCGCCGGTGGAATTCCAGCTCTCGAGGATCTCGCCCTGCTGCTCGAAGTGCACCAGCGGCTTACCTTCCGGAACGAGCATGCTGGCGATGTTCAGGGCATCGTTCATCACACCGCCGCCGTTGCCGCGGATATCGACGATGAGCGCTTCCATACCCTCCGCGATCAGGTCGAGCTTCGCGGTGCGGAACTCCTTCCAGGTATCGCCGGAAAACTGCGAGATCGCGATATAGCCGGTATTGCCGTCGAGCATCTCGTACGTCACGGTCTGGGCCTTGATATTGCGTCTTTCGATCTCCAGCGTCTTTTTCGCGCCTTCCAGATCGAGATCCAGGGTCACCTTCGTGCCGGGTTCGCCGCGCACGAGCGAGGAGATCGCGTCGAGCGTTTTGCCCGCTACGGAGACGCCGTCGACCTTCTCGATGATCATGCCCGCCTGGACGCCAGCTTCACAGGCGGGTCCCAGTGTGTTCACCTGCGTGATCACACAGCGGCCTTCGCCGTCCAGGGCCATCGTGACCCCGATCCCCGCGTAATTGCCGGTCACCTGGTTGATGAAGGCATCCTTCTCTTCCTTCGTCTTGTAGTATACGGACCACTGGTCGAGCGCGTCGAATATGCCGTTGTACGCCGCGTCCGTCAGATCCTCCACATTCACGTCGTCCGCGTAATTCTCGTCGATGTACCTGACGACATCCCGCAGGGCGTCCAGTTTGCTCAGATTCTTCTCTATGGTCTCCGGACTTTCCGCCGCGTAGACGAACAGCGCGGCGCTGCCGTCGGTAAAGGCCATCAGAAGATAGTAACCCGACATCAGGATCATCGCCAGCGCGACGATGATCGCCAGGACACGCGCGAGCACCTTTGTCCGCTTCTGTTTTCTGTTCATTGCATGACTCCGTCGTTCGGATGTGTGATCTCCAGTTCCAGTTTGTTTCTCGACTCCATCAGGCCGTGCAGGCTGATGTGATAGTCGATGGACAGCTTCTGTCTGCCTTCTCCGGCGTCCGTCAGGCCGGTGACGTCGTTCGTGAGCAGTTCCATGCCCACCGGGCCGAAAGGCGTCTCGTACATGCCGTAGAACCGTTCGCCCTTCTTGAACTCCATCTCCGTATCCGCAGCCAGAGGATGACCGCTGCGCCGCATCTTCACCTTGTCCTTCGTGATGATGAGCGACGTCGTGCAGCCTTCGAGGCCGGAAAGCTCGCTTTCCGGATACCTGATGAACGTCGTCGAGCCCCTGTGATACAGCTGGCCGGCGGTGACGAACTCCATGATGTCCTCGTTTCTTTCGCTGCCCTCGTCCTGTCTCACCGTCTTACCGGTGATCCTGAGCATGATATCTTTCATAGCCTAACTCCACGATACGGTCGATGATCTCCGGGTACTTCATGCCGGCCGCCATCATCAGGCGGGGGAACATGCTGATCTTCGTGAATCCGGGGATCGCGTTGATCTCGTTGATATAGATCTCTCCGGTCTGCTTGTCCATCAGGAAGTCGACCCGAGAGAAACCGCTGCAGCCGCAGGCCTTGTAGGCCCGCTTGGCCATATCCAGCACTTCTTCCTTCTGCGCCTCGGTGATCGGCGCCGGGATGAGCAGCTGGCTGGCTCCGTCGAAATACTTGTCGTTGTAGTCGTAGAACTCCGCGCCGGGCACGATCTCGCCCACTTCGCCGCAGACGAGCACGTTGTTGCCCATGACCGCGCATTCGATCTCGCGGGCGTCGATGCCCTGCTCGATCAGCAGGCGGCTGTCGTACTGCGCCGCCAGCGCGATGGCTTCCTTGAGTTCTTCCCTGTCATGCGCTTTCGTGATACCCACGGACGAACCCATGTTGGACGGTTTGACGAACATGGGGAACTGCAGTTTTTCGCAGGCCTCGTCCATGACCGCCTCAGTATCGTCCGCGTCGGTGAACGCGATGTACGGCGCCTGCTTTAAGCCCTCGCATTCGAAGACCTTCTTCGCCACGATCTTGTCCATGGTCACCGAACAGCCCAGCACCGTGCCGCCGCCATAGGGGATATCCGCCAGGGTCAGCAGGCCCTGCACCGTGCCGTCCTCGCCGTTGGGCCCGTGCAGGATGGGCAGCGCGAAGTCGATATAGCTGCGCAGATCCCACGGATTGAGCGGCTGGCCCGCGATGGTCCACCAGCCTTCCTTGCTGATGAAGATGCGCGTGACGTCGTATTTTTCTGTGTCGATCGCGTTGATGACGGAATCGGCGGACATGATGGAAACTTCGTGCTCGCCGGACTTGCCGCCGTAGATGACGCCTAATCTGATCTTATTCATGGGATGCCTCCTGCAGGAGCCGGATCAGCTCCTCTTCCGTAAACGTATATTTTCTGCGGCAGAACTGACAGGTCAGCTCCGCGCCGCGGTCTTCCTCTATGATCTGCGACAGATCCTTCCTGCCGATGGAGATGAGCGCCTTTTCCATACGCTCCCTGCTGCAGTCGCACATCCAGGAGATGCTGCGCTCCTCGAGCACGCGGGGCCGGAAATCTTCGGGCAGTTTGCCGAAGATGATATCCATGAGTTTGTACGGCTCCGCGCCCGCGTCGCCGATGAGCAGCGTCAGATCGTCCATGGTGTACAGCAGCTCTTCCAGGGCGTCCAGGCACTCCTCCTTCGCGTCGGGCAGCACCTGCACGATCAGGCCGCCGGCATAGGCTACATGTGACCCGTCCGGGGTGAACCGCACGCCGAGGGCTACGCTGCCGGGCTGCTGTTCGGACACGGCGAAGTACTGCGTGAAGTCTCTCGCGATCTCGCCGGAGACGAGGGGGATGGTGCCCACGTAGGGTTCCTTGAGGCCAAGGTCCTTGATGACGGTCAGGCTGCCGTTTCCGACGATGCCGCCCACGTCGAGGTGGCTGTCCGCTCTCAGCGGCAGCTGCGCCTGCGGGTTGGCGATATAGCCTTTGACCCTGCCGAGCGCGTCCGCGGTCGCGAGGATCTGCTCCGCCGGACCGTCGCCCTTGATCTGCACGGTGAGCTTGTCGCCGGCCGATTTGAGCATCAGGCCCATCATGCCGGCGCACGTGAGCGTGCGGCCGAGGGCCGCGGCAGCGGTGGGCAGGCAGCCGTGGATCTGCATGGCCTGCTCGCACAGGTCCGTGGTGATGGTAAGATAAACGCGGTACGAGCCGCTGTTGTCGACTGCGATAAGAGTGTTCATAAAACGTAGTGCACACGGGGACAGGTACACTGTGCACTTCCTTTCTTAACAAAATATTTTATCACATTCCGTGCTATAATAGGGACATGAATACCATCGAATTGAAGGCGAAAGCAAAAGTAAATCTCATCCTGAACGTCCTGGGAAAGCGGGACGACGGATACCACGAAGTGCAGATGGTCATGCAGGCGATCGACCTGGCGGACGACGTGCGGATCTCCTGGGAAAAGCAGACCGGAGAAAACGCGATCCGTTCGTGCGCGTTCGGCGGCGGTATGGATCTGCAGCTGGACCCGGGGCACAAGAAACTGCCGGCAGGCTTTAAGAACCTGGCCTATCAGGCGGCCATGCGCATGCACGACACGTTCCATCCCGGGCAGCGGGAGACCTGCAGCATCCGCATCACGAAGAACATCCCCCTGGCGGCCGGACTGGCCGGCGGGTCGACGGACGCGGCAGCGGTGATCTGGGGTCTCGCGAGGCTCTGGGGCCTGGCGCCGGGCGAAACGGACGAAGGCATGGAAGATCATGTCCGGGACACCCTTTTCAACATCGCCCTCTCCATCGGCTCGGACGTGCCGTTCTGCCTGGCGGCTGCGATGGGTCACACGGCGGCGGTCGCAAAAGGACGCGGCGAAAAGCTGACGGTCATCGACCCGCTCGACGCCCGCATCGAAACGTTTACGCCGAAGATCGAAGTGCCCACGGCGAAGGTCTACGGCGCGCTGAAACCGGAAGATTACGCGGTGCCCTACGACGTCGCCGGTTATCTGGCCGCGAAGACGGTCGAAGAAAAGTGCGCCTTCCTGGGCAATCACCTCCAGGCACCTGCGGTGCGGCTGTATCCGAAGATCGGGAAGGAGATCGAACGCTTAACAAAAGAGAACGGCGGACTGGCCACGCTGCAGTCGGGCAGCGGCCCCACCGTCTTTACGGTCTATAAGAAATAAGGAGCGAACACTATGAAAGTCGTCGTTTTGAACGGGGCAAAAGTGAACTATGACGGCCTGGCGGGCTACGAGTCCCTGGGCGACGAAGTCGTCTGCTACGACGCGAGCAGCCCGGAACAGTACGCGGAGCGGGCCGAAGGCGCGGAAGTCCTCGTCTCGAAGGAACTGCCCATGAACGCGGATTCCATCCGGGCGCTGCCGGACTGCGTCAGGCTGATCTGCGAAGCCGGCACGGGCTACAACAATATCGACCTGGCCGCCTGCAGGGAGAAAGGCATCCAGGTCGCCAACGTGCCCGCCTATTCCACGGACCGCGTCGCACAGACCGCGGTCATGATGCTGCTCAACCTGTCCTCCGAGATGGGAAAGCAGATCCGCGCGCTCGAAAAGGGTGACCGCTCCAACTTCACGAAATATCTCGGGGTCAGCCACACCGAAGTGAACGGCAAGACGCTCGGCGTCGTCGGCGCCGGCAACATCGGCGGCAAAGTGATCGAGATCGCGAAAGCCCTCGGCATGAACGTCCTCGTCTATACCCGCACGCCCAAGGACTTCGGCCCCGGCACGAAGAACGTATCTCTGGAAGAACTGCTGAAAGAGAGCGACTACGTGACCCTCCACTGCCCGCTCACGCCGGCGACGAAGCACATCATCAACGCGGAGACTCTCAGACTGATGAAGCCGACCGCCTGCCTCATCAACGCCAGCAGAGGCGCGCTCGTGGACGAGCCCGCCCTCATCAAGGCGCTGCAGGAAGGCCGCCTGGCAGGCGCGGGCCTGGACGTGCAGGAGACCGAACCGCCCCTAGCGGACAACCCGCTGTACGACATGTCGAACGTCATCCTCACCCCGCACATGGGTTGGAAGGGTCTGGAGACCCGCCAGAGACTCGTGCAGGTGCTGGCGGACAACATCGCTGCCTACGCGAGAGGCGAGAAACACAATATCGTGAGCGAGTAGCCCCCCTCAAACACAACAAGACCCTCCGGCCTTTCGCGGACCGGAGGGCCTTTTCTATGAGCGTTATTTCAGGAAGTACGTCTCTTTCTGCACCTCGGACAATTCCCGTTCGCCCAGTAGCTGGCGGGCGATGCTGCGGAGTTCGCTGCCGTCCGCCCAGCGCAGGATCACCACGTCGCCGTTGACCTGCTTGGTGTTGGCCTTGACGAAGGGTGCAAACAGAAGTACCGCCCTTCCGTCCTCCCAGGAACCCAGGTAATAATATTGCCCTGCATCCCAGCGGACGATCGTCTCGCCTGTCTCCGCATCATAGAGACCGTCCTCTTCGGCCACGAACGGCCTTTCGCCGAAGACGCCGTCCCGGGGAGCCGGCATCCCGATCTCTCCGGCGGGCAGCATCTGCACCGTCCCGTCCATGCTGACGGCGTGGCCCCGGGAGGCGAAACGGTCTATCGTGCCGAAGAGTTCGTAACGGATTTTCACCCCGTCCGGGCCTGCCGCATAGTCGAAGATACGGCTGTCCGCTTCGCAGAGGGCGAGTTCTTCGCCGGTCTCCGCTTTCACGATATGCACGTCGTAAGAGTCGTCCTGCGCGATCAGGATGCCGTATTCCGTCTCCGGATAGAACAGCACGACGGTGTAGGGCAGTTCATAGACCTGCAGCACCTCGCCGTTCTGTGCATCCCGCACTTCGGCAGCGACGTGACGGCTGCATTTTTCCTCGAAGCCGGAACCGGCCAGCTGATGGGAATAACCCGCCCTGGCATTGTTCCGCATGGTGTCGAAATCTTCGTCCGGATCTTCCATGTAAGTATAGGTGCAGAGGATATTCCCGCTTTCCGGCAGCAGGAAGGCGTCCAGCTTGATAAAGCCCTGCCAGTCCGCCGCGAAATCGAAGAGACGGTCCGTGATCAGCCCCCAGTCCAGCCCTATGCGCCAGCTTTCCTCCCAGCTGTCCGTGCGGAAAGCAAAGAAGCTGGGGTATTTGCTCGTTGAAGACCCCACCGCGAACAGCATGGAAGCATCTTCGTTCAGGAACACCTTCGACAGGATCACCTCATCGTCTATCTGCGTCACCCGGGGGTCTCCCGACGGCGGGACATAGATGGACTCGTGGGGATAGGAAATGTACAGCTTCTGCACAGCCTCGAAGGTGTCGGGGTCGTAGATGCGTATCGATTCCTCTGCCGGCGTCACGAGATTGTTATTCGAGGAGTGATAGGAGATCATAAACTGCTCCGCCGGCAGCAGCGTGGACGCTGTGTCCTCCCCTTCTATGATCTTCAGCACTTCCCCGGTCTGCGCGTCGTAAACGTGCAGGCCGTCTCCGTGGTAGTTCCAGATCCGGCTGCCGTCTTCAGAGATCCGGATGCGGTAGGTATTGTCCGAGACCGTGGACATGACGGACAGCTTGTCGTTGAGACGGGTCATGAGAGGCGTGCTGTCTTCCTTTTCCGTCAGCCGGTAGACGCAGATCTCCTCTTCTCCTTCCAGCAGAACGAACGTATCGTTCCTGCTGCAGTCGTTCCAACCCCACTGGCCGTAGGCCGCCTTTTTCAGCGCGGAAGGACATACCAGGGTCTGGACCACGCTGCCGTCTGCCGCCGAAACGATGTGGGCGGAATCGTCGCTGCAGCTCAGGAGCAGGCGGGACCCGTCGGCGCTCCACATCAGATCCTTCACCTGATACAGCCCCGGCGGGATGACCAGACGGATCTCATCCCGGCTGCAGTCATAGAGATAGACGTAGCCGTTGGGACAGAGGATGGCGGCGAGGGAACTATCCCTTCCGGAGAATTCCACCTTTTCCACCTTCCTGCCTTCCAGGCGCTCCATATCGAAGATCACGGCAGGCTCCTCCACCGCCGCGTTCCAGAAAAACAGGGCACCCTCCCGCCAGCCCGCGATATAGTTCCCGTCTTTCGACACGTCGAGCTGTTCTACGTAGGTCTCGGAGACGTAGCGCTTTATCACGTTGTCTTCGGCGCTGCTCTGCACGTTGACCCGCAGGACCGTCGTGCCGGACCCGCCATCCGTGCGGCGGTAACCCGCAAGCAGAAACTCGCTGCCCTTTCCGGCAGCCGCGGCACACTCCAGACGCAGACCTTCGTCCGCATAGTCGCGGTAACCACGGTCATAGCCCGCCATATAAATGCTGAACACACCTCGGTTGGCCTGCAGGAGCAGATAGGAATAGTCCGATTCATAGAGCCGGTATTCCGGATTCTCGCTCCATTCGTAGTACAGATCCCGACCTACGAAACTGTCTATATCTGTCCCCAGGCGCTTCGTCAGGTCGGAACCGGAGAGGTTCTCGATGCGGTCCTGATAGACCGCGAAGCCGTTCAGATCCTCCCGCAGCAGGCACTGGGCAGGTTCCTCCTCCAGCCAGCCGTCCACCGGAATCTCCTGGCCAGTATTCAGATCGTAATAAGTGAGGCATCCGTTGATCTGACGGGAGAAAACCAGCAGGAGGTTATCCTGCGCCCGCCAGGTCTCCAATCCGGGGATCCGGATGCAGGTCACTTCCTGATAGACGCTGTCCCCCTGACCGCTGATGATGGCGGAGCGCAGAGAAGCCAGCGCCTCCTCCGTCACCGGCCGTTCCGGATGGTCGAAATCTTCCGGAAGCGCTTCCAGAGAAAGCAGCATCGAGAGCATGCGGTCGCCGCTTTCCAGGGCTTCGTCCGCGCTCTGCGCCAGCCATTTGGATTCCGCGATGAGGGCGTCGTTCCTCTCCGCCGTGATCTGGGCGTTTTTATGGAACGCGTAGCCCAGGAAGCCGGAAAGCGCCAGGATGAGCGCTGCCGCGGCTCCGGCGAGGATGCGGTTTCTGCGCTGCTTCGCCCGCTGCTTCAGATCGTCGTAGTTGACCCCGAGCATGGGCGCCAGGATGCGCAGCTTTTCGGCGGAAAGCTTCTTGAGAGATTCCTGTACCGTAGCCCCTCTCACGTCCGCAGCCAGAGGTTCGACTGCTATACGCTCGCCGTTCTCTTCCTTGAAGCGCAGTTCCTCCGGAAAAGCCTCGTCCGGCTCTCCCTCCGCCAGCACCGTCAAGATGCGGTCCCGGCGGCCCAAAGACAGGAAATAGCGGACCTCCTCCAGGCACCACCGCGACTCCAGATAGCGGGGAGAGCAGATGCAGATCAGCCACTCCGACTGCTCCAGGGCCTCGTGGATGTCGTCTCCCAGGTCGGAGGAAAGAAGGAGTTCGTCCTGGTCGCGGAAGACCCGGCCCATCTTTGAGATCCCCAGCGTCTTCTTCAGAGACGAGGGGATGCCGAAGTTCTCGATGTCCTTATGCAGTTTCCGCGCGATATCCTGGTCCGGCGCCTGATGCCGGTAGGAAATAAATGCTTTGTAGCGGTAGGAATCCATGTTGTCACCTCTGTTGCCTTCATTATATCGTATCCCCGGCCGCCCTGTGAAGTTTCTATGTTTTTCAAAAGTCCGTCAGCCTTATGCAACTCTTTTGGGCTATAATAGACGCATGGGTTTTCTCAAGAGATACAACTCGTCCCGCGTGGACCGCTACAATAGACAGAAACATCACTGGCCGCAGGGCGCCATCACCGTCTTCGCTATCGCGTGCTGCGTCTACGGCAGCATACGGACCGGCTATGCCGTCGAACAGTTTACCGGCATGAATCCGGGTGCAGAGCTGGCGGTGATCACCATCCTCGTCGTGCTGTTCCAGCGCTTTTCGACGGAAGCGCAGTTCGATTCGAAGCTCTACCGCATCGGCGTGCGCATCTCGGGCATCGCGGTCGGGCTGCTGCTCTACGGCGTTCCCCTGCTGCTCCTGACCGACCTGGCATACTTCCTGCTGCGCGGGACCGTTACCGCTCCTCATTTCCGGGCGTGGATGATCCTCATCGCGGACGCGGTCACGCTCGCCGTGACCTTGGTCGGCACAGTGAACGCCTTCCGGCCGGTCACCGTCCGCTATACGGTGGACCTCGGCGGAAGCGGTACCTACCGCATCGTCCAGCTGTCCGACCTGCACATCGGCGCCGTCGTCGGCGAAACCGTGCTGAACAACATCATCCGCCGCACGAATTCCCTGCGTCCGGACATGGTCGTGCTGACCGGCGACATGTTCAATCACGGTTATGTGGAAGAGTGCCGAGACGAAACTCTGATCGCGCGCACCGTTTCGGGCCTCATGGCAAAAGACGGCATCTGGTCCGTGCTGGGCAACCACGACCCGGCCGCGGACGACCCGCATCTGCAGGCATTCTACCGGGCGGCGCGCATCCGACCGCTGGACAACGGCTGCAGGGAATTCGAGGACTTTACACTTGTAGGCCGCACGGGCACGGTCTCCGAAGGTGCGGACCGCAGACCTCTGAAGGATCTGCTGGCCTTTACCTCATCCGGCAAGCCTGTCATCGTCCTCGATCATGACCCGATGGGCATCCCCGAAGCCGCGGAATGCGGCGTTGATCTGGTGCTGGCGGGTCACACGCACCGCGGGCAGTTCTTCCCCTACAACCTGTTCGTCAAGCACTCGTTCCCGAAAGGCTGCTTCTACGGCATGCACCGGACGGGCGATACCGTGAGCATCGTCTCCGCCGGCGCGGGCGTCTTTCAGGTGCCCCTGCGCGTCGGGACCCGCAGCGAGATCGTGTGCGTGGATGTGAAACTCTAGGCAATACAAAACACACCGCCTGCGCGGCGGTGTGTTTTTTGATGCGCAGGACTACTCCGCTTTTTCTTTTTTCAGCAGCATTTTCAGGCCGAAGTAGATGATCAGCGCGCCGACGAAAATATTCAGGACGTTGGCGACGGCAGGGGAGATAAAGTTCGACAGGATCGTGCCGAGGATCGCGACGAACGTCATGAACAGCAGCGTCGCGGACACGAGGCCGCAGGAAAACACCAGCAGTTCCTTCCTGTCGAACTGCTCTTCGATGATCTTCGTCGTCAGCACGCTGCCCCAGAATGCGATGGTCAGCGGGTTGGACAGGGTCATGACCAGGCCCTGGATGAAGACGCTGGACGACGTGGGCTTCAGGTTCAGCCCCGGGATGAGATTGATCCCGAACACGCCCAGGATGATGTTCAGGCCGAACAGGATGAGCACCAGCGCGCCGACGACTTTAAAGGTCTTCTTGACGCTGTCCTTTTCGAGCAGCTTGCTGACGCCGATGCTGGCCAGCGCAATGTAGAACGCGTCGACGAGGGCGACCGCGAGCACGAGCGACATCGCGACGGCGAACCCCGCGTTCTTTGCCGTATTGAACACCATCAGGCACATGGGCCCGATCGCGATCTGCAGCAGCATGCCGAAGCGCAGCCCGTTGAAGTATCTTTTTAGCATGCAAAGACCTGCCTTTCGTCAGATATTGATCTCTTCTTTCAGCGTGGAAAGATTGATGAGCGTCGTCGTGGAGACCACGCCGGGGATCCCCTTCAGATACTCGGAAATGAAGGCTTCGAGTTCGTCCGTATCCGCCACGAGCACCTTCAGCAGGTAATCGCTCTGTCCGGCGATGTGGTGGCATTCGAGAACGTTTTTCTTCTTCACGATCTCGGCCCGGAAGTTCGGGATGTTGCCCGAGGCGTCGATGGTGACCAGGATGAATACCAGCAGCCGGTAGCCCAAGGCTTTTTGATTGACCTTGACCATATAGCGCTCGATGATGCCGGAATGCTCCATTTTGCGGATGCGCTCCGCCGTCGCCGGCACGGACAGCGAGACCGCCTTGCTGATCTCGGACGCGGTCGCCCTGCCGTTGTTCTTCAGTTCTTCCAGGATGCGGATATCGGTGTCGGCCAGTTTTCTTTCCTCATCTGGTTAGGTGATTATATCTGTGCAGATAATTGTATTC
>JAFZRG010000109.1 GCA_017619985.1 Bacillota bacterium
AAGGAAGAAATCATGAACGTGGCGCCCGAACAGGGGAAGAACGTCTATCTCAATCTCGGCAAGCACTATCAGATGATGAAGAAGTGCTGGCAGACGCCGAACACGCCGAACGTGACCCTGTTCTGGGCCCTGGACGCGGCGCTCGACTGGACGCTCGAAAAGGAAGGCCTGGAAGGCCGCATCGCGCGCTACAAGGAGTGCGCGAAGATGCTGCGCGACGGCATGAAGGAGATGGGACTGAAGTTCCTGCTGCCCGAAGAACAGATGGCGAACACGGTCACGAGCGTATTCCTGCCGGAAGGCAAGCCGGTCGAACCGTTCATCGCGGCCATGGCTGCGGACGGCTATACCGTCTATCCCGGCAAGGGCAAGTTCCTCGAGATGAACATGTTCCAGGTCGCGAACATGGGCGCCATCTATCCGGATGACTGCCGCGAATTCCTGGAAGTCCTGAAAAAGAACATCCAGTAAGCGGCCGGAGGACCGCCGCCATGAAGCGATATTATCTCGGCATCGATAACGGCACCACCGGCACGACCGCGCTGCTCCTGGATGAGAATTGGGAGCAGGCCGGCCGCGGCTACTGCCCGCTGACCCAGGTCTATCCTGCGGACGGCTGGGTGGAGCAGGACGCGGAGGAGATCTGGCGCAGCGTGCTCGCGGCTGTGGAAGCTGCCTGCAGAGACGCAGGCGCGCAGCCGCAGCAGATCGCCTGCCTCGGGCTCGACAACGTCGGCGAAACCGTCGTTCTGTGGGACAGGCGGAGCGGAAAGCCGCTCTGCAACGCGATCGTGTGGCAGGATCGCCGCACGGCGAAAACGTGCGATGCCATGAAGGAAGAGCATGGCGATTTTGTGATGAAGAGGGCCGGTGTGCACATCGACCCTTATTTTTCTGCCACGAAGATCCGCTGGATGCTGGATCACGTCGACGGTGCGCGGGAGAAACTGGTCGCCGGAGACCTGCTGGCCGGCACCATGGACGCCTGGCTCTTCTGGAACATGACCCGCGGAGCGCTGTTCGCCACGGACTTTTCCACGGCGAGCCGCACGCTGCTGATGAATCTGCACACAGGGCAGTGGGACGATGGTCTGCTGGACCTGTTCGGCGTACCGAAGCCCATCCTGCCTGAGATCCGCGGCAGCGCAGGACTTTACGGCTATACCGACCCGGACGTGTTCCTGGGCGTCCGCATCCCCATCGCGGGCGGCATCGTGGACCAGCAGGCTGCGCTGTTCGGTCATGCCTGCTTTACGCCCGGCATGGCGAAATGCACGTACGGCACGGGGTGCTTTCTGCTGATGAACACGGGCAGCACACCGATCGCTTCTCCTCACGGCCTGCTCACCACGGCTGCCTGGCAGCTGGACGGCAAAAAGATTTACGCCCTGGACGGCGGGGTCTACGTGGCGGGAGCAGCGATCCAATGGCTGAGAGATAAACTGAAGATCATAGAGAATACTGCCCAGACCGAACAGATGGCCGTCGAGGCAGGCAGCAGCGGCGGCGTGTATTTCGTGCCGGCGTTTTCCGGCCTCGCCGCGCCGCACTGGGATTCCTACGCGCGGGGAACGATGGTGGGCATCACCGGAGCCACCACGCGCGAACACATCGTGCGGGCAGCGCTCGAAGCATCTGCCTACCAGGTGAAGGACATTTTGGACGCCATGAACGCGGACACAGGGCTTGCGGTCCCAAGGCTGCGCGTCGACGGAGGTTCCGTCGTCAACCGCTTCCTGATGCAGTTCCAGGCGGATCTGCTGGGCATCCCCATCGACGTGCCGCAGATCACGGAAGTCTCGGCGCTCGGTGCAGCGTATCTCGGGGCTGTTGGGGCGGGTCACGCGGAACCGGCAGACATTGCGGCGAACTGGAAACTCGCCCGGACGTACGAACCCGCCATGAGCGAAGACGAAAGAAAGACCCTGATGCACAAGTGGCACCGGGCCGTGGAACGCGCGAAGGACTGGATCGAAGAATAGGAGGCTGCGCGATGGATCTGGAAAAAACGATCAGGAACCTGCAAAGAAACGAGTGGGAAGTCAGTTATTTTGAAACGGCGGCAGAAGCTTCCGCATATCTGGACAGCAAGATCGACGGCAGGACCGTCGGCTTCGGCGATTCCGAGACCCTGCGCACGATGGGCGTGCCC
Source organism: Bacillota bacterium (assembly GCA_017619985.1). Lineage (GTDB taxonomy): Bacteria > Bacillota > Clostridia > Peptostreptococcales > Anaerovoracaceae > RUG11894. The sequence goes on from JAFZRG010000109.1 coordinate 2,153, forward strand.
GAGATGCTGGCGAAGCACAACACGGTCTACTGTCCGATCGGCATCCATGACGACGAGGAGTTCGCCAAAGTGACCCGCCAGTGCCTGTCGACGGACATCTTCCTGACCTCCGTAAACGCGATCGCCGAGACCGGCCAGATGGTGAACATCGACGGTACCGGAAACCGCGTGGCGGGCTCCATTTTCGGTCATGAGAAGGTCTACATGGTGGCCGGGGTCAACAAGATCGCCCCGACGCTGGACGACGCGATCTGGCGCGTGCGCAATGTGGCCGCACCGAAGAACACGGCAAAGTTCGGCTACAAGACGCCTTGCGCCATCAAGGGCGACAAGTGCTACGACTGCCACGCCCCGCGCCGCATCTGCAATCTTCTGGCTGTCTACATGCAGAAGATGAACGGCATGGACGTGGAAGTCGTGCTGGTGGGCGAGGAACTGGGGTTCTGAGCCCCTGCCTGATCAGCTCAACACCGGGCCTTTCGGACCCTTGTCCGCTTCCTTCTTCTGGATCTTCAGCGCCTCTTCCTTCATCTTCTTGTTGAAGTCGACGAGGTCGCCTTCATCGTGCTGCTTCAGGATCTCCTTCTGATGATCCGTCAGCGCTTCGATCTTATGCTTGGCCGTATAGGCCTTGACGCGCTTCGCGTATTCGATGCGGTCCTTTTCGTACTGGTTTTTGCCCACCAGATCCTTCAGATCCGTGACGCCTCTTTCCTTCATCTTCTTGGCGAGGTAGATGTCCGCGGAGCTGTCCAGCTCGGACCACAGGTGCTGCGTCTTCATGTACTGCTGCGTCGTGAGGATCTGATCTTCGCGATCCTTGCGGTAGGCGCCTTCGTTGTACTTGTTCAGCTCCTTCATGTTCTTCACCATGTTGGCGAACTGTTCGGAGCCGCCGTGGCTGCTGTTCGTCAGGTCGTCCACGCTGGCAACGGTCTTGTTTCCGTTGTAAAGGGCGATGTTGCTGACGAATTGGCGGGTCGAGCCGATCTTTTTCCTGACGTTGGACCAGAGCAGGTCGCGCTCCGTGGCGTCGAAATCCTTCAGTTGGAGAGACGTTGCCTCTTTCTTTTCGAGGAGGCCCTTCTTATATTTCTGGACCTTGTTCATCACGGTGGCCACTTCGTTGATCGTCGAGGTCGCTTCCTTCGACGAATCGCGGCGCAGATAGCTGATGTCGAGGCGGCGGAACTGGTTGTCCGGCAGGATGTACAGATGCTTCTTGTCGATCTTCTTGTTCTTGCTGTTGTAGTGCTTTTCGCTTTCCAGGATCGCTTCCTTGGTGTTGTTCAGACGGTCGACAGCCGCGTCCAGCTCTTCCTCCGAGAGCCCGCGTCCGCGCAGCGAGAACTTCAGCATGGCAGGGTCCGTATTCTTGATCCGCTCCGCCATGGACTTGCTCATGATGCGCATGTTGGCCGGGGCAGTCATCAGGTCGTTCAGGTCCATCTTCTTCGGGCTGAACCGGGAGAAGGACGAATCGTTGTCGATGCCCTGGACGCCGATGACGTGGCCGTCCTTATCCAGCTCGAACACCACGTTGCCGGCGTGGCGGTCGATATTGCCGCAGATATAGTCTACCACCTGCAGGTCGCACAGCTGGCGCAGGCCTTCCTTGCCCGGGCCGTCGAACGGTTTATCGGCCACCTTCAGCGCGTTGTCGTTGGTCCCGTGGGCCAGGTCCGTGCCGTTGGCGACGTCCATGAACGTGCCTTCGAGAACGTTGCCGTTGCTGTCCCGGAACTTCATGTTGCGGGAACGGGCGATCAGGTTGGGGACGCCGAGGAGATCTGCGACGGCGCTCATGGCGCTGTTGCGCTGGTCGACGCGCTCGCCTTCCTTCATGTCCATCATCAGATTGAGCGTGACCGCCGGAACGTCCGCGATCTTCTGCAGTTCCTCGGTGAAGGCGTTCAGCCCACTGTTCCCGAACTTGTCGCTCAGCTCGTACGACGTCATGTCGAACACTTTGCCCAGGTGAAGCTTCAGCGCGTTCGGCTGGCCTCCGCTGCTCTTGCGGATCAGGTCCGCGATCAGGAATTCGTCGGAATACTTCGCAACGTTCGGTTCTTTCTTCAACCGCGCTTCGCGGTATTTCTTCAGGAAATCATTGAAAAATTCAGGCTCGTCCGCGGTCCGCTTGACCCGTTCCAGCAGCCTGTTGAAAGCAGGCTTGACGCTGAACGTGTTGGCCTTTGTAAAGAAGCCTTTGATCTTCTTGCCCTTGGCGTCCTGGATCGTCATGGGGATGCGCTCCGACTGGGCGCCAGACATCTTCTCGAAGTCCTTGCTGCCGATGTCGACGGTCGCGGTGCGGGCGTCCTCCTGCAGCTCTGGCAGGGACTTCTTCTGCGACGCTTCCGGATCGTACTGCTGCAGAAGGTTCATGTCGCGGCTCATCATGCCCTGGACCTTGCGGACCGTTTCGATGGTGTCGTTGACCTTTTCTCCCTGGGCGTCTTTTGCATTCTTCAGCAGGGCCTCGCCGGCCATTGCGGCGACTGCGATCGCATCCTGCAGCTCCTTTTTGCCGGCTGCATCGATCTGTTTCGCCACACCCCATTGGTCGAGTTCGCTGTAGGCGTCCATCTTCTTGTCCAGTTCTTCCATGGCCTTGGCATAGGCTTCGTAACCGGGGATGGTCTTGTCGACGTTTTCCCGGAGCTCCTTCTGCAAACGCCGTCTTTCGTCGTATTCGGGCAGATTATAGTATTTAGGCATATGTGACCCTCCTTATTTTCCGTTTGTCGTATCCAGTATATCCCGTCAAGTCCAACAGATGTCCAACATAAAAAGAAAAATATAGTTTTCGTTGGACATTTGTTGGACAGGTCAACGTAGAATAAAGACAAGAACAGAACTTACAGATCAGACAGGAGGATATCATGCCGCGCAAACTGAGTGAGATCAAAGAATTCGTATCGAAGAAAAGTCTGGAGAACATACAGGAAAACCCCGCACAGAACTCCGTTCTGGGCAACGTGCAGAAACTGCACGACTTGCTGGAAGGGGAGAACGATTTCGAACTGAGAACGCTGCGGGAGCAGCTGAACACCATAGTAGGCGCCTATAAGGGCGAAGTCAGCGAAGAAGAAGGCGACAAAGCCATCGAGTTCCTGCATCCTGTGCTGGAGCTGGCCTACATGACAAAGGTCGGAAACAGCGCCATGAGGCTGCAGGACGAGAAGAAGCGCGAAGAGCTCAAGACCCTGATCGAGTACGTGAGCGGAGGTCTTAAAGCCGCCGACAACCTGAAGTTCGAGAGCAAGATCGCGCTGAGCGACGAGCAGAAGGCCAATCTGGACCACATGGAGCAGACCGGCAAGGCTGAGGTGCGCAATGAGAAGCGGGAAGCGGAAGCGCAGGCCCGCCGGGACGCCGTGGCAGGCAAGAGCGGCCTGAACGTGCTGGACGAATACAGAGCTAAGATCGGCGCTCTGCCCAAGAGCTTCCGGGGCGCAGGCGCAGACATCAAGGAAGCGGCTGCGCGTCAGCAGCTGAAGGGTCTCTGCTTCGACATCATGTCCACGAGACGGGCGATCGAGGCAAAGAGAAACGATAAGAGCGGTCTGTCGAAGGCCTCTGTGAACGCGGATCTGCAGCATTCGATCAAGCAGGATATGCTCAAGAGCAAGGCGATGGAAAGCTTCCTGAACAGCATGTCGTATAAAGATCTGAGAGATCTCGCATACAGCGGTCACGGCGGCGCTATGGAAGAAAAGTTCGCCGATTATCTCAGAAAAGGAGCAGAAGCCATCCCCGAGGACGCGCCGCAGCAGTACATGCCGACGGCGAAGGACCGTATCGATGCGCTGAAGGTCAAGATGGACACCGTCGGCTTCCGGAAGCAGTCGACTCCTGCCGAGCAGCGCAAGCTCTATATCGAGCTGATGGCGACCCGCGCGGCAGTCGGTTCCAAGCGGGGCATGAAATCTTCCCTCAATCCCGTCGTGAACCCGCAGATCCTGGAGCAGGAGCGCAAAAAGTTCGCCAAGGAGCCTCTGTTCTCCGCGCTGGTTCGCGTGACGCAAATGGGCGAGAAGCAGCAGGCTGCCTGCGAAGCGGCGCTGAGCGGTCACGGCGGTGCACTGGAAGACCTAGTGCGTGTGGAACTGCGGAGAATGGCCCTTGAAAAGGACAGCGGCTATAAGATGCAGGACGTCGACCCCCGTTACGCTCCCACGTTCGATCAGCGGCGGAACGATCTGCGCGGTCTGATCGACTCCGGGACACTGTCCGTGAAGGAACAGTTCCGCGCGGAGGTGGAACGCGGCGTGCTGGAGCAGATGCAGGGTGAGCGCAAAGGCGATGAGCGGATCGGCAATATCGAGAGCGTCAACCGCCAGGTGGACACGAAGATTGCGCTCTACTCCAAGATCATGGACGAGAATTCCATGCGGGAATTCGTCGCCGACGCCAAAACGCACGGATACGAAGAGGCGACCTACCGGTTCGACGCGGCTCATATGGGTCAGCTGAAGGCGATCCAGAAGGGCGAGGACCTCGAGAAGCAGTTGGCCGGCGAGCCTGAACTGGATGACCTGAAGAAGATCGCCGCCCAGAAGATGGTCCTGCTGAAGCACAAGACGCAGTTCCAGGCGGACAAGGACAACGACAAACTGTCGGCTGCGCTGGATAAGGAGCAGTTCGACAAAAACGTCGAGAAAATGATGAAGGATCACCTGTTCAAGGAAGTCTGCGACAAGCTCGGCCCGAACGGACTGAAGGCGCAGGCAAAGGGAGACGGCGAAAAGCTCGTCGAAAGCTACGCCCTTGCGAAAGCGGACAAGCTCGAGCCGTATAAGCCCGAAGCGCCTGCCGTTAAGAACGGCCCGCAGAAGGATGTGCAGAACAAAGGCCCGCAGGCGGGCGGTCCCCAGGCTTAACGACTTACGGCCTTGCGGCCGGTATGCGATCCGTCTGAAGAATAAGAAAAGACCCCGATCTGTCGATCGGGGTCTTTCGGTTGGTACACCATCAGGGGCTTACGCAAATTGCTTACGCAATTTGCCGTCCTGCGCGCGCCTCGGGCGTGCTCGGACCAGAAGGCTCCACCAGAGCCTTCTGCCCTTTCGGGTTCGAGCCCCTGACGGTGTCTTTATCGAGATACGAAAACACCCCGACCTAACGGCCGGGGTGTTCCCGTATCTGGTACACCATCAGGGGCTCGAACCCTGGACACCCTGATTAAGAGTCAGGTGCTCTACCAGCTGAGCTAATGGTGCATATCAAACGCAAGTGATATGTTACCATTGAAAAATGAATGTGTCAATAAGAATTTGAAAAAAACTTCCGGCTCGCAAAAGTCGAAAGAATAATGGTAAACTGATAGCGGAACACAGTTTTTTTGAACATATTTCGAGGATGCACACATGGCAACACTGAACTACAGAACAAGAGCAAACTCCAGTCCGAACGGCAAGGCGAAGATCTATTTCTGCTGCCATCCGGACGATTTCGCGCCGCACTTCGAAAAGATCAGCGGCGATATCCTGGAACTGTACAACTGCGCGGTCTATTACCGCGATGAAAGCGGAGACGGGCCGGCGGAACTGACCGATTTCGACCTGCAGCAGATGAACCTGTTCGTCGTGCCGGTCACGACGCGCCTGCTGACCCGGCCGGACGGAGTCTGTACCCGCGAACTGGACATTGCCCGTGATGCGAACATCCCCGTCCTGCCCATCCTGCTGGAAAGCGGTCTGGACGCAGCGTTCACGAAGCAGTTCGGCAACGTTCAATACCTTGACCGGTACGCGGCGGACGATACGGCCATCCCGTACAAAGAGAAGCTGAAGACCTTCCTGGAGGCGGTCATCGTCGGCGACGAACTGGCGGAGAAGATCCGCAGTGCGTTCGACGCCTACATCTTCCTGAGCTACCGCAAGAAGGACCGCCGCGAGGCGCAGAAGCTGATGCGCCTGATCCACGAAAACGACTTCGCCCGCGACGTGGCCGTCTGGTACGACGAGTTCCTGACCCCGGGCGAGGACTTCAACGACCTCATCGCGCAGGCGTTGGAAAAGAGCTCGCTGTTCGTTCTCGCGGTCACGCCGAACGTGGTCAACGAGATGAACTACATCATGAACATCGAGTATCCGATGGCGGTGGAGCGCGGTAAGCCCGTGGCGCCCGTCGAGATGGTGCCGACCGACGCGCAGGAGCTGCAGCGGCAGTACAAAGGCATCCCGCAGGCGGTGCCTTCGAACGACGCGGCGGGGCTGGCGGGCCTCCTGAAGGAGAAGCTGTCCGCCGTTGCGCTGAGCGGATCCGCGGATCCGCGCCACCTCTTCTTCATCGGTCTCGCGTATCTGTCCGGAATCGACGTGGAGAAAGATGCGGACCGCGCCGTGACCCTCCTCAAGTCTGCCGCGGACGTGGGTCTGGACGAGGCCATGGAGAAGCTGACGGACATGTATTACTACGGCGACGGCCTGCCGCAGGATTACGAAGAAGCGCTGCGCTGGCAGCAGAAGCTGGGCGATAAGTATGGCGCGATCGCAGATGCGAGCCGCCGGGACGTGGATCTAGTTGTTTTGATCCGGCACAGGATGCGTTACGGCGATCTGGCGCTTGGCGCGAAGATGTTCGAGCAGGCGCGGTCCACGTACGAAACGGTCTACGAAGCTTCGAAGATGCTGGCGTTCGGTTCGGCGAGCAAGAGCCGCGTAGGCAGGCTGTTCGGGGCGGCGAAGAAACTGACCGGCAGAAACGACTTCTTCTCCGACGCGGTCTACGACATGACGGTCTGCTGCCGCAGCCTGATGGACATCTACGGCGACATGGGCTTCGTGGAAAAGGCCTCCGAATGGGGCGCGAAAGGCGCAAACCTCGGCAGCACGGCGGCGGACGTCCTCGATGACCCGCGCATCAGCGGCGAGCTGATGAAGCTGTACGGCCGCATGGGTTCGCTCTGCTTGGACAGCGGCAGCATCGCAGGCGCGGAGCAGTGGTTCGCGCAGGAGGACAGTTTAGTCCCTGACGGGGCGGAGCCTTCCGCCCGCCTGGCCGGCATCCGCGTGCACCGACACTACAGCCGCCTGGAAGAAGCGAAGGGGAACGTGCAGCAGGCCGCCGAATACGACTGGACCGCCTGCAAGCGCTGCTATTCCCTCTATGAAGAATACA
>JAFZRG010000110.1 GCA_017619985.1 Bacillota bacterium
GACGCAGCGCTCGGTCCGCTTCTTTCAGCTTCTCTCGGATCGGAAGGTTCTGCGGGCAGTGCTGCTCGCACTTGCCGCAGCCGATGCACTGCGTCGCAAAACCAGGTTCCTTCGTCATCGCGACTGTCTGGAAATACTGCTTTCTGCCCTCGCCCTTCGACTCGAACGCCATGGCGTTGTACGAACGGAACGTGCCGGGGATATCCACGCCTTTCGGGCACGGCATACAGTAGCGGCAGCCGGTGCAGCCGACTTTATCCTTCGCGCGGATGCTGTCCACGACGTGGTCGATCACGGCGAAATCCTGCGTCGTCAGGCAGCCCGCCTCCGCTTCGGATGCGATGCGGCAGTTCTCCTCCACCATGTCGAGCGAATTCATGCCGGAGAGCACGACCGTCACTTCCGGCTGGTCATACAGCCAGCGAAGGCCCCATTCCGCCGCGGACCAGCCGCGGCCGCTCTCTGCCATCGCTTCGCGGGCTTCTTTCGGCAGCATGTTCACCAGTTTGCCGCCGCGCAGCGGTTCCATGATGACGACGGGGATGCCCTTCGCCGCCGCAGCTTTCAGACCCTCTTCGCCCGCCTGGGACGTCCTGTCGTAATAGTTGTACTGGATCTGGCACATGTCCCAGTCGTACGCGTTCAGGACCTTCAGGAAGTTTTCCGTATTGCCATGGTAGGAAAAGCCTATCTTCCGGATGGCACCGGACGCCTTCTTCTCTTCGATCCACTCGCGGATGCCGATGTTCTCGAGTTTGTCCCACATGGCCGCGTCCGTCATGTGGTGCATCAGGTAGTAATCCACGTAGTCCGTGCGCAGGCGCTTCAGCTGCTCGTTGAAGTAGCGGTCCAGCGCCGCGCGGCTGCTGCACAGGTATTGCGGCAGTTTCGTCGCGATCTTGATCTTTCCGCGCATCTGATTGCGCTCGAAGATCTTCCCGAGCAGTTCCTCGCTGCCGGGATAGATGTATGCTGTATCGTAGTAATTGACGCCGGCGCGGTAAGCCGCCAGGATCTCCTGCTCGGCCTTCTCGAGGTCGATGCCGGCGCCTTTCCTCGTAAAGCGCATGCAGCCGAAGCCGAGGATGGAAAGCGCGTCGCCCTGTCTGTCGTTTCTGTATCGCATGCCTGTCGCTCCTCCGGGACAGTCCAAAACGCGCTTCGGGCCAGCCGGAGCGCGTTGGTGTTTCTAAGCCTTGTTCTGCTGTTCGACCAGGTTGACCCCGCCGTAGATCTGGCGGAGCTTGGGCTTTTCGATCTTGCCGGTCGGGTTTCTGGGCACGTCCGCGAAGATGATCTTCCTCGGCCGCTTGTAGCGCGGCAGATCCAGGCAGAAGCGGTCGATCTCCTCTTCGGTGCATTCCATGCCCTGCTTGACCTGGATGATGGCCGCGGCGATCTCGCCCAGACGCTTGTCGGGCAGGCCGATGACCGCCACGTCGTGGATCTTCGGGTGAGCCGCGAGGAAGTCCTCGATCTGAACCGGGTACAGGTTCTCGCCGCCGGAGATGATGACGTCCTTCTTGCGGTCAACGAGGAAGTAGAAGCCGTCCTCGTCCTGCTTGGCCATGTCGCCGGTGTGCAGCCAGCCGTCCTTCAGGACTTCGGCGGTCGCTTCCGGGTTGTGGTAGTAGCACTTCATGACGCCGGGCCCCTTCACGCACAGTTCGCCGACGGTCCCCTGCTCCACGGGTTTTCCTTCTTCGTCCACGATCTTGCACTGCCAGCCGAAGCCGGGCACGCCGATGGCGCCGACTTTGCGGACATTCTCCATGCCAAGGTGCACGCAGCCCGGACCCGTGGATTCGGACAGACCGTAGTTCGTATCGTATTTATGATTCGGAAAGTATTCGAGCCAATGGCGGATCAGCGAGGGCGGAACAGGCTGCGCGCCGATGTGCATCAGCCGCCACTGCGACAGCTGGTAATGCTCGGGCTTGATGTCGCCGCGGTCGAACGCCGCCAGGATGTCCTGCGCCCAGGGCACGAGCAGCCAGACGATGGTCGCGCGCTCCAGGCTCACCGCGTCCAGGATGGCCTTCGGGGAGTTGCCCTTCAGGATGACGGCGCGGCTGCCGGTATACAGGGACCCGAACCAGTGCATCTTCGCGCCGGTGTGGTACAGCGGCGGGATGCACAGGAAGATATCGTCGTGGGTCGTCTCGTGATGCATCGCCTCCATGCGGGCGGACTGCATCAGGCAGGTGTGGTCGAGCAGAATGGCCTTCGGGAAGCCCGTCGTACCGGAGGAATAGTAGATCGCCGCGTCGTCCGTGTCCTCGATCAGCACCTTCGGAGAGGTGGACGAGCAGTTGGAGACCGCTTCGGTATAGCTTTCGGCGTAGGACGGACGGTTGTCGCCCACGAAGAACAGGATCATCTGACTCTTGATCTTCGGGAAGATGTCCTCCACACGGCCGATGAATTCCGGCCCGAAGAACAGAACGTCCGCGTCCGCGAGCTTTAAGCAGTAATCGATCTCCTCGGCCGTGTAGCGGAAGTTCAGGGGTACAGCAATGGCGCCGGTCTTCAGCACGCCGAAGTAGATGGGCAGCCATTCCAGGCAGTTCATGAGCAGGATGGCGACGTGCTGCCCCTTGCGGATGCCGCGCGAGAGCAGCAGGTTCGCGACGCGGTTCGCCTTTTCGTCGAACACGCTCCACGTGATCTCCCTGCGGTAGGGTGAGCCCGTCGTGGGCTGGATAAGTTCATATTCGCGCCACGTGACCCGGGGTTCTTCCTGGATCTCCGGGTTGAGCTCGACGAGCGCGATCTCGCTTCCGTACAGTTTGCTGTTGCGTTCCAGCAGGTCTGTGATGGCCATGTAAATAGTTCTCCTTACGTTTTTATGATGGGCGCCGGAGCGCCAACACAAAAACTTTAACCCTTTTATCCGTTAAAGTCAAGCCTGATTTTCGGCTTTTATCTCCTCGAACATCGCCCGTACCGAAGGTGCGTTCTTCGTGAGCTTTTTGATGCTCAGATCTTCCGCTTTGTTATTGGCCAGCCGCAGGTTGTTTTCGGAGGACAGCAGAGCTTCCTTCGTCTTCTGCAGGTGGTCGATCGTCTTGTCGATCTCGTCGATGGCGGTCTTGAACTTCCTGCTGGCGATATCGTAATTGCGCGCGAACGCATCCTTGAACGTCTGCATCTCGTTTTCGAAATTCTGCAGATCCAGCTGCTGGCTGCGGACGATCTGCAGTTCCCTCTGATACTTCAGGGAGTTCAGCGCCGCGTTGCGCAGCAGCGTGATCATCGGAATGAAGAACTGCGGGCGGATGACGTACATCTTAGGATACCGGTACGAAACATCCACGATGCCGGTATTGTACAGCTCGCTGTCGCTCTCGAGCAGCGAGACCAGCACGGCGTACTCGCACTTCTTTTCATTGCGGTCCTTGTCGAGTTCCCTGAAGAAATCCTCATTTTTATGCTTCGTGGCGGTCGCATCCAGTTCGTTCTTCATCTCGAACATGATGGAAATGAATTCGGTGCCGTCTTCGGAAGCCTCGCGGAAGATGAAGTCGCCCTTGCTGCCGGTGCGGGCGTCGTTGTCCTTCTCGAAATAGGCGTTCGGGAACGCGGTCATGCGGATCTGGTTGAACTGGGTCAGGCAGTGCTGCTCCAGA
>JAFZRG010000111.1 GCA_017619985.1 Bacillota bacterium
ATGGGTACGGTCTGGGGGCATATGCTCGCGGTCTGCATCCGCATGGCGGCCAGAAACGGCACGGACATCTCCGCGGGTCTTGCGGATATCACCGAGCAGCTGAAGGCCGCGAACGCGAGGGCGGAAGAGCGGAGGCGCATGAACAGCGAGTCCATCCGCATGACGCTGTTCCTGATCCCGCTGCTGTACGCAGGCACGGTGCTGCTGTCCATCTTTTATCTCGACGTCGCGCCGGGCGAATACCTGCGCAACCAGTTCGGGACCGCGGAAGGCATCCTGTTCTTCCTGTTCATCGCGTTTCTGATGCTGCTGAACCTGGTCATCCTGAGAGCTGTCAGCAACACGAAGATCGATTATTAGAGGTGCATCGATGAAAACGATAGCCCTGATCCCGTTTGCCTTCCTGATTCTGCTGTGGTCAGGCGTCTGGCTCCTGAAAGGGGGCCACGCCGGCCGCAGCCTGAAACTCGAAGCGCAGCGCTACCGCATGCGTTCGGAAGAACTGGCGCGCAGGAGCGCGCCGTATAAGAAACTGCAGCAGTTCGCTCTCGGCAGAAAGCGTGAAGCCATGCAGCGGGACCTGGCGGAGAGCCTGTCCTATATCAAAAACCTCGTGGTCATCGGAAGAGGGGAGAACATGAGCGCGCAGCTGCTGCTGGAGGAGCTGTCGGAACTCAGCAGGGATCTGGGTCCCGTGTTCCTCTCCATGGCGCGGTGCGTGCAGCTGTTCGACAAGGAAACGGCCGCGCAGCAGCTCTACGACGCGCTGCCCTTCAGCTACGCCAAGGACATCGGAGAATTCCTGGCGGGCTGGGAGGACGTTCCGCCTTCCGACCTCCTGAACACGGTGGAAGTCTACCGGAGCGCGCTCCGCGAAGACCGCCTGACCCGGCAGAAGCGCCGGGACGAGATGATCTCCGACCTGGTGTATTTCCCTGTCGTGGTCAATGCCATGGCCGTGCTGCTGAACTTCATCTACGTGGCTTACTTCATCCAGCAGCGGGATGCGCTGAGCATATTATTCAATTGAGAAAGGAGTACCGCAATGAAACAACTGATCGTCATGATCGCAACGATCCTGCTGGGCATCGCGATCGCCGTCGTCGTCCTGGGCTTTTCCGGCACGGCAGAAAACCTGTCCAGCGGGGTGAACACGAAGATAATGAGCACTTTCGACGGATATTACACGCACGACTAGAGGGATAACCATGAAGGAACTGATAATACTGATCGCCTCCATCATGCTGGGCCTGTGCCTGTTCAACCTGATCGCAGGGGACGGGGACAACAGCATCTATTCCGCGGTGAAAGGGGTGTGGAACACGGAGATCCATGCGCGCACCCTTCAGGATGGCACATTATGAAGCAGTTTCTCGTGCTTGCCGCCATATTGCCGCTGATGCTGGTGTTTTTCGTGCAGTTTTCCATGGACCAGATCAATTCCAGCCGGATAGGCATTCTGTCCGATATGGTCTACGCTGCGAAGGAGGAAGCGAAGCAGGAGGGGTGTTTTACAACTCAGATCAAGAGCGAACTCACTGCCAACATCGCTTCCGCCCTGCAGATAGACCCCGCGGACGTAAGGATCGAGGCCACGGATACGGTGCGGTACAGGATCATGGAAGCGGACCGATATGGAAATGACGACTGGGAGCGGGGCCTGATCTACTACAAGGTCTCCGTTCCCATCGGAGAACTGATGGCCGGACGCAGGCTGTTCGGCATCAGGGAACAGGACAACGTCTACTATTACACGATCGAGAGCTATACGGCCAGCGAGAGGCTGCCATGAAGACGTTTCTGACATTTCTCGGCCTTCTGGTCGTCTGTCTCAGTCTGCTGTGCTTTACGTCCGACATGGACCGGTATGCCAAGCTGCAGCTGCACATGAAGGCTCTCGCGGAGGAGTGCGCGGCGGGCAGCGTCCTGTTCACCGACGATGAAAGCTACTCGCAGGGACTCGTCGTCTTCCGCGGATCCGATGCCGAAGACTACGTGGATTTCATGCTCGGCAAGGCGCAGAGCGATTCCGCGCTGTTCCTGGGCGGGTCACTGACGGCCGAACTCCGGCTGTTCGACGACGAAAAAGGGTATGACGGACTGATCGCGTATCACGTGCATCAGGCCAGGCCCTGCAGTGTGGTCCGGCTTTCCTGGAGCGGCCCGGATCTGTTCCGGCTGCCTTTCTTCAGCCTGACGGAAGCCTCAAGGACCGCAGTCTACGAGTGGGTCGACTGAAAACTGAATATGGGAAAGAGGAAACAGCGAAGCCTCCCGCCGTTGCGGGGGGCTGTTTCTTGTAATACCTAAAAAGAAGGGAGAACTCCATATGCCGACATTGAGTGTATTTTACGGAATTACGGTGAGTATGTACAGAGAAAAAGGAAACAGACATCATATACCTCATATCCACGCAAAATATGGAGAATATACCGCAGAATATGATTTCAACGGCAACAGAATCGAAGGCTTCTTGCCCGCAGGAAAAGAAAAGATTATAATTGCATGGATAGAGATACACAGAGAAGATTTGAATGCAAACTGGGAACTGCTCATTCAAGGGCAGCCTGCATTTCGCATCGACCCGCTCAGGTAGGTGGCCTATGCTTCAGCCGGAAATTATAAAAGTACAAGCAGAAGATAACTACATTCTCAGGCTTTGGTATGCGACTGGCGAAGAAAAACTCTTCGATGTAAAACCGTATATTATGGAGCCGCAAATCAAGGGTACTTGGTTTGGAGAATTGTTGGATGAAGACTATTTCAAGCAGGTGCGCGTTCTGGATGACGGCTATGGCATCACCTGGCCTCATGAGCAGGATCTTGCTCCTCATGAACTCTATGAACTGAGTGTACCGGTCTGATAAAACCAACACCCTCTGCTAAGGCAGAGGGTGTTTTGTATCTTCGTTTGAATCGGTGAATCCGCTTCATCCTTACGGGTTGCACATCTTGCAGGGTTCGAAGAGTTCTATGAGTTCGTCCCTGTCGTTGGAATAATAGCGGTTCAGCTCCGACATCGCTTCAGCCGCGCTGCACCAGGTGTAATGGAACTTGCCTGTCTTCGTGTTCGCGACATACGCCGCGCCTTCCACCGCCGCGTTGCGGTTCTCGATGATCTCCTTCGCGTTCGGCAGCGCCTTGCTGTTCCCGTTGCGGTAATCGATCTCGATGCCGGGCTGTACGTTGTAGATATATACGTTCAGCAGGATCCCCTCGCCGCCGTCCTCCACGGACATGGCTTCGAGGTGGATGCCGCTGGCGACCAGGTTCTTCCCCTCGAAAACAGGCGTCGAGCGGTAAAGGACGTGGTTGTCCGAATGGTTCAGGTAATTCGCCACGCGCGTCTCGAATCCGCGCATGCCGTCCTGGTTCAGGCTGCGGGTGCCGGTGATGAGATTCTTTTCGTTCAATTCCTCGCCGGACAGTGAATATGCGATCAGGTGGCAGCGGTTGTACAGATAGCCGTCCGGGATCAGATCGTCGTAGCGGGTCGATTTCCAGCCGCTGGGCTTGATCGTCCACATCGAATGGCGGTTGCCGGTCGGCATGAGGTCCGTGTGCAGGCAGCCCAGCGCCGCCGTACAGCGTTTCAGGCTGTCCAGGTCACCGTAGCGTTCGAAAGAGAGATGGGACAGCTCATCCTCGGAGAACGAGGGGATGCCGGCGTTCAGGATGACATAAGGCGCGCCGGTGTATTCCGGCATGTCGGACAACCGGAAGACATAATCGGAATTCGCGACCTTCTCCGGCAGGGAAAGCGGCTCGTCCAGCGCAAGGCCCAGGATCTGCTCCGCCAGCGTCTTTTTGCTGTCCTTGCAGAACGCGTGGAGCGTCCGCTCGCAGGCGACGACCGCGTCGCCGCGGGTCAGAACGTCCTGATCCGCGTAATCGCCCCGGGTGATGCCGATCCAGTCCGTCTTTACAGTCGCCTTGTTCCAGCTGAAATCCTTGCTGTTCTCGTAGCCGAGGCAACGCAGCAGGAACGTCAGGAATTCCGTCGCGGTCACATCCCGGTGGGCGCCGAATTCCGAAGAGCTCACGCCTGCCGTGATCCCCTGCTGGTACGCGTAGCCGACGTAGGGAACGGCCCAGGCGTCCACGTCGAGAAAATGGGTCATGGAGACCGTCTGCCTGGCCTCTTCCGTCTTGCCGAGCAGGCTCAGGATCATCGTGATGGCTTCCTGGCGGGTCAGCGTCCTGTCGAGACTGTAGACGGGGTTGCCCTTCGCGTCCGTTCCGGTGCCGGCGAACAGGCCGAGGCTGTACAGTTCGTCCGCCGCGTCTTTCTTCTCCGTGCTGGTCGCAGCATAGGAAAAGACGCCGGACGACAGGACCAGCGCGCAGATCAATAAGACGGACAGCAGTTTCTTCAAGGCGGACCTCCTTTATGCCGATAAAGACAGTATCACTATACCATATAAAAACACGCTCTGCCAATGCGGAGGGCAGGACAGGGTTAGATTTATGTGGTATTATGGATACTGTATTGTTTGGTAATAGAGGAACTGCTGACTAATTGGTAGTTTATAAGGAGGGCGAATGAGACCCGACATTCAGAAGATCTACGACGAAAAACTCACGACCGCTGCGGAAGCGGTCAGAATGATACAGTCCGGCGACCGCGTCTACGGCGGTACGGCCTCTTCGTGGGCCTATGGCCTGCTGCAGGCGCTGTGGGACCGCCGTCACGAGCTGGAAGGGGTGACCATCCTGGGCAGCAACGCCTATCAGGCATCGCCGGTCTTCGATGAGGACGAGGACAACCCGTTCCTGTTCAACACGTTTTTCGTCGGGGTCAACGACCGCAAACAGAGGAAGCGCCTGTCGTATACGTCCGTGCATCTTTCCCTCGTCGACTACTGGTCCGAGACGGCGGGAAGCCCCGACGTCAGCATGTTCGAGGTCAGCCCGCCGGACGAGGACGGTTGGTGCTGCTACGGGCCTTCCGGCGTCGCTGCGGGTTACCGGCTGAAGGAACTCAGCAGGAAGGTGATCCTGCAGGTGAACCGCAACACGCCGTACATCTACGGTGAAAAAAATCTGGTGCACATTTCCGAAGCGGATGCCATCTGCGAGATCGATACGCCTTACGACCGCTTTGACGTGATGGAACCGGACGATCTGTCCAAGCAGATCGCGCATCATATCATGCAGGAGATCCCCGACGGCGCGACGTTCCAGCTCGGCCTCGGCAACATCTCCACGGCCATCGGCTACGAGCTGCATAAACGCAGCGAGCTCGGCATCCACACCGAGCTGCTGAACCAGCCCATGCTCGAGTTGATGAAGAGCGGCAATGTGACGAACGCGCGCAAGGGATACATGGACGGTAAGACGGTGTTCAGCTTTTCGCTGGGCAATCCGGAACTGTACGGGGAGATCGATCACAACGACAAATTCTACGTCGTGCCGTTCTGCCTGTCCAACGATCCGCGCATCATCGCGCAGAACAAAAACATGATGTCCATCAACGCTACGATGGCACTCGACCTGTGGGGCGAAGCGGCCTCGGAGTGCATGGGGTGGAAGCAGTATTCCGGCGTCGGCGGCCAGCTCGACTTCGTCCGCGGCGCGCAGTGGTCGGAAGGGGGCAAGTCCTTCATCGCGACCACGTCGAGCTTCATGAAGAACGGAAAGCGCGTCTCCAAGATCGTGCCGTATTTCGGACCCGGCACGCCGGTGACCACGCCCAGAGCCGACATCCAGTACGTCGCGACGGAATACGGCTGCGTCAACCTGAAGCCGCTGACCATGGAGGACAGGGCCAGAGCGATGATCTCCATCGCACACCCCGATTTCCGCGAAGAACTGACGGAAGAAGCGAAAAGGGTGGGATTGATCAGATAAGGCGGTTTCGCCCCGCTACGGGGCGATTTCGGGCCTTACAGAGCACAAGAAAGGGACAGTACGACATGAAACGATTTGCCGCATTCCTGACGGCGTTTTTTTTGCTGCTGACGACAGCCTGCAGCAGCGGTCAGCAGCCGGCGGCGGAGCAGTCTTCCGGCAGCGGTATGGTCATCGAAAACGGCATGGCCATGCAGATCGCCTCCTACACGGATCCCATGGATCTTTCCTATACCAATGAGGGCAGCGAACTGCTGCGCTTCATCGTCTACGTCGAGACCGACCTGGACACGGATATGGACGGAAAGCCGGATCTGGTCAAGACGGTGGTGCAAGTGCCCCGTGCAGCGGCGGAAGGCGTCTATCAGGCGCCCGTTATCTACGAGGCCAGGCCCTATATCGCAGGTATGTACGCATATCAGCCGGCGCTTCCCGCGGCCGGCATCGATGCGTTCGACGTTTCCGCCATGTACGCGCAGCCGCCGAAGCGCACGCCCTCAGACAAAACGGATACGCTTTCGCACGCCGCGAAGGCGGACCCCGCTGACTGGAACTACACGTTCGACAACGACCCGTTCGGCCAGGAATTCATGCAGAACCTGACGACCTACGATTATTACCTGGTCCGCGGCTTTGCCGTCGTGCAGTCCGCAGGCCTGGGCACCTGGGGATCCGAAGGGCTGGAGTGCTGCTGCAGCCGGGCGGAGGCAGAGGCCTTCCGCTGCATCGTGGAATGGCTGACGGGAGCCCGTGCGGCCTACACGGATCCGGACAGCAACGTCGCCATCGAAGCGGACTGGTGCAGCGGTCACGTCGGCATGACCGGCAGATCCTACGCAGGCGCCATGGCGTTCGAAGTCGCGGCTTCCGGTGTCGAAGGGCTGGATACGGTCGTCCCGGTGGCGGGACCCTCCAGCTGGTACGATTACAACTGTTCCCAGGGCATCACTTCCGGCCTGTTCGGCAGATATGATTTCATCACCGATCTGGCGTCGACCTGCGCCAGCCGCATGTTTCAGGACGCGGATCCGGATCTCATCACCCTTTATGAGCAGTATCTGACTTATCTGCGGGACGAACAGATCGCGCTGGAAGGCAATTACGGGGATTTCTGGGCGGACAGGGACTTTTCCAAAACAGACAGCCTGCGCTGCTCGGCGCTCATCGTGCAGGGTCTCAACGATTCCAACGTAAGGCCCAAGCAGTTCGACCTCATGCGGGACGCGTTCCTGCGCTGCGGCTGCACGGTCAAAGCCCTGCTGCACCAGAACGGCCACGTGAGCCCGGCGAACGAGCAGGCGGGATACGACATCATGATCGGCGATCATACCTATACGGAGCTGCTGAACCTGTGGTTCACGCACGAACTGCTGGGCGTGGACAACGAAGCCGCGCAACTTGCTCCGCTGACCGTCCAGAGCAACGTCGACGGGATCTTCTACAATGCCGACGAGTGGAAGACGGGAAACGAACTGGAACTGGCCGCATGCGCGGAAGGAGAGATCGCTGTTTCTGCCGAAGGCGCAGACGTTTCCAATCCGCCTCTGGAAGCGGCTGTTCTGAAGGGGGACAGCACGGCCAACCATCTGCTGCTCGCTTCCCTCGACGTGACGGAACCGATGACCATAAACGGTCCTGCGGCGGTGCACGTACGCGCGAAGACGTCCGATACGGATAAAGGGCCGCTGATGCTCAGCGCCGTGATGGTGGATCGTTCGGAACAGAGTTTCGCAGGATACGACGCCGGCTGGGACGTCGTGGGCTACGATGTTCTGCAGGAAGGCGGCGTGGACAGGGGAGAAGGCGTTCCGCCCTACGATCTCGCGGCATACCGCCAGACGGAAATGAACGGCAAGATCGTCGCCTACGGATCCATGGATCTGCGCGATCCGCAGGCCGGTTACGAACCTGCGAGCGCCAGGGCGGCTCAGCCCATCGAAGACGGCGAATGGTACGATTATACGGTATGGCTGCAGCCGAATTATTATACGGTGCAGCCGGGACACAAACTGGAAGTCTACGTGCTGCCTTTCTGCGGTTTTTCCGCGGACCTTTCGCTGGAGGCTTTTACGCCTGAAGATCTGGCATCGTTCGGGATCGACGTGGAGAACGTCGTACCGTTCCGCCGCAACTACAGCTTTACGGTCGATTGCGGTGCCTGCAGCGTGTCCGTGCCCGTGACCGCAAACTGAGTTTTTACGCAATAAAAGAAGAGCAGAGGGCCTTGCCTCTGCTCTTTTCTTGTTGTCACTGTGCGAGGATCTCGCGGTACTTCGCTTCTTCCTCGTGGTTTGCCATGATGAAGTGGCCTTCTTCGATCTCGATCCAGCGCGGCGGGTCGCTCTCGTAGTGGTGCACACTCGGGTCGTACACCTTGACGACCTTCTTCTTCTCGTTGTCCGGGTCGGGCATCGGGATGGCCGAAAGCAGCGCCTGCGTGTACGGGTGCAGCGGGTGAGCATACAGCTTCTCGGTCTCCGCCAGTTCCACGATCACGCCCTTGTGGATGACCGCGATGCGATCCGTGATGAACCGCATGACGGACAGGTCGTGCGCGATGAACAGGTAGGTGAGGCCTCTCTCTTTCTGCAGCTTGCTCATCAGGTTTAAAACCTGCGCGCGGATGGATACATCCAGTGC
>JAFZRG010000112.1 GCA_017619985.1 Bacillota bacterium
GAAGGCATCGACCAGACCAGAGGCTGGTTCTACTCCCTCATGGCCATCTCGACCTTCATACAGGGCGCCGCTCCTTACAAGAACGTTCTGGTAAACGACCTGGTCCTGGACAAGGAAGACAAGAAGATGTCCAAGCACAAGGGCAACACCGTGGATCCGTTCCAGCTGTTCGATAAGTACGGCGCGGACGCGACCCGCTGGTATCTGCTGTCCGTCTCGCCCGTCTGGTTCCCGACGAAGTTCGACGAGGACGGCCTGATCGAGGTGCAGGTGAAGTTCTTCGGCACGCTGCGCAACGTATACAACTTCTTTACGCTGTATGCCAATAACGACGGTATCGATGCGAGCAAGTGCTTCGTGGACTACGCGAAGCGCCCCGAGCTCGACCGCTGGATCGTGTCCAAGTTCAACCGCCTGGCGAAGTACGTCACCGCGGCCATGGACGAATATGACCACAACAAGTCCGTCAAGGCCATCATGGACTTCGTCAACGAAGACCTGTCCAACTGGTACATCCGCCGCGCACGCAGAAGATTCTACGCGGACGGCCTGGATGACGACAAGAAGGCCGTCTACAGCACGACCTGGGAGATCCTCACCGGCGTCGCCAAACTCATGGCGCCGTTCGCTCCGTTCCTGACGGACGAACTGTACACGAACCTGACCGGCGAAGAGACCGTCCATCTGGCGCTGTATCCGAAGGCGGACGGATCGCTGATCGACGAGGCGCTCGAGGAGAGGATGGACCTGGTCCGCAGCATCGTCACCATGGGCAGAGGCGTGCGCGAAAAGGCGAAGATCAAGGTGCGCCAGCCGCTGTCCGAGATCCTGCTGGACGGCAAGTTCGAGGAAAAGATCGGCTACATGGCCGGCCTGATCCAGGAAGAACTGAATGTCAAGGAAGTCCGCTTCGAACCGGATATGGACGCTTACCTAAACTATCAGATCAAGCCCGATTTCCGCGTGGCGGGGCCGATCCTCGGCGCGAAGATCAAGGCGTTCGGCGGCGCGGTCAACAAGCTTGACCCGAAGCAGCTGCTGGCCGAAATGACCGCGAACGGAAAAGTCGTCCTCAGCCTGAACGGCGAGGATACCGATATCACATCCGAAATGGTCTCCGTGAACGTCAACGCCAAGGAGGGATTCTCCGCGGCGCAGGAAGGCGACGTGTGCGTCATCCTGGATACGGAGCTGACGGAAGACCTCATCCGCGAAGGTCTGGCCAGAGAACTGGTCTCCAAGGTCCAGCAGATGAGAAAAGCCAAGGACTTCGAGATGATGGACCGCATCCGCATCTACGTCGGCGCGGACGAAGCCGTGCAGGCTGCGATCGACGCGTATGACGCGTGGATCAAGGCGGAGACGCTGGCCGATTCCATCGAGGCGAAGGACGGCCTGGATACGGTCGATCTGAACGGCCACAAGACCGGCATCGACGTCGAAAGGATCTAAATTTTATGGGCTTCAATGAAAAGCTTCATGCATACATAGCCGCACGTTTTTACGTGCGGCTTGCCCGTTCTTACGGGGAAAGAGGAAAGGCCGCGTTCATCCACGCGACGCAGTTCTACGCGGAACAGAGGGGCCGCCGCATGGCGAAGCGCGCCATCGCGGACGGTCAGCCGCTGACGTATGAAACGTACCGCGCCTACGGCGAATGGGAGAGCACGGAAGAGATGAAGGCGGAAGACTGCGCGAACCGCTCCGAGGTCGTCAGCACGGGACCTGCTTTCGAGTTCCACGTTCTCGCGTGCCCCTGGCACGAACAGTTCAGGGCCATGGGCCTGGAAGAAGCCGGGCTCGTCTACTGCGCGCACCTGGACAATTCCATCTCCCGGGGATTCAACCCTTACATGGTCTACGAGGTGCCGCAGACGCTGCACGACCACCCGTACTGCATCCAGCGGGTCACGAATCAGCAGGGGCTTGCGCCGGGTCAGACGGCGCAGACGGCTGCTTTCGACCCGTCCAAGGCACGACCCGCGGAGGAGCGCCGCAGGGATTTCGAATACCACTGCGCGCACTCGTACTGGTCGTACGCGAGGACGGCGGAGGCCATCTTCGGCGAAGAGGGAAGAGCGATCGCGGAAGCGGTATTATCCGACATTGCCGAAGACTGGGGAGAGGATTATAATACTGTTATCCGGAAGTATGTATCTTTTGACTTCGAAACGATATAGGAGAAAACGATGAAACGCATTCTGACCATTCTTCTCGCGCTCGCGCTGGTATTCGGCCTCGCTGCCTGCACCATTTCCGTACAGCAGCCCGAACAGGCCCAGCCCAGCCAGCCGGCGCAGAGCGGATCCAAGACGCCCGCCCCCACGGGGGACGATACCTGGGCGATCTACTGGTATCTGTGCGGCAGCGACCTGGAAAGCAAGTACGGCTGCGGCACGGATGACCTGCTGGAGGTCACGAAGGTCAAACTGCCCGCGAACGTCACGATGGTCATCGAGACCGGCGGCACGAAGCGCTGGCAGAACGACACCATGCAGACCCGCGTGCTGCAGCGGTACGTCTACAGCAGCGCAGGATTCGAACTGGTGGAGAACCTGGATATGGCCAACATGGGCAAGCCCGAGACGCTGGCCTCTTTCCTGAAGTTCTGCAAAGACAACTATCCCGCGGATCATCAGATGATGCTGTTCTGGGATCACGGCGGCGGCTCCGTCACGGGCGTGGCTTTCGATGAGAACTACGGCTACGACTCGCTGACCCTCGACGAGATCCACAAGGCGTTCGCGAACGTCTACAGCCTGAGCGAATCGAACCCGCCGTTCGAACTGGTGGGCTGCGATACCTGCCTCATGGCGACGATAGACCTGGCGAACACGCTGAAGGACGTTTCCAAGTACCTGGTCGCGTCCGAAGAGGTCGAGCCCGGCGGCGGCTGGTACTATGACCAGTGGCTGCCTTACCTCTGCCAGGATCCGTCCATGACCGGCGGACAGCTCGGCAAGATCATCTGCGACGCGTATTACAACGGCTGCACGATGGAAGGCATCGTCGACAAGGCGACGCTGTCCGTGATCGACCTGACGAAGATCAGCACGCTGCTGAAGGCCTACGAGGACTTCGGCGACGAAGTGCTGATGGCAGCCTGCGTCGATCCGTCCTTCATCAACAAGTTCGCGAGGACGGCCACGAGCTGCGAGAACTACGGCGGCAACACGAGAGAGCAGGGCTTTACGAACATGGTCGACCTCGGCCACGTGGCGAGAGAGACGCAGACCCTGCTGCATTCCGCCAAGGCGGTCACGTCCGCGCTCGACCAGTGCGTCGTTTATGAGATCAACGGCAAGTACAGAAGCAACGCCACAGGCCTGTCGTTCTTCTTCCCGTACACGAACGATATGAAGACCTACCGGAACTATACCGCCATCTCCGCCTGCCAGTCGTTCCCGTACTTCTACGAGTACGCGCTGACCGGAACGCTGCAGGAGGAAGGCCTTGCGTATGTCAAGGGGCTGAGCGAAGGGACCGAAGAACCGGTCGAAGAAGTCGAAACGCCGAAGACCATGGCTGACATGGGATGGGAAGGCAAATCTCTCGTGGTCAACGACGAGGGCAGCGCCGTGCTCACCCTGGGTCCCGAAGCGAACGACCTGCTGGCCGGCATCAGCTTCTCCCTGTACCTCTCCGACGAAGCGAGCGGCGTGGTGCTGTGGATGGGTACCGACAACGATATCTTCGCCGACTGGGAGAACGGTGTCTTTACCGACAACTTCCGCGGCAGCTGGGGCGCGTTCGGCGGACAGCTCGTCTTCATGGAACTGTCCTACGAGGGCGAGGATTACAACCTGTACGCCGTGCCCGTGCTGATCAACGGCGAAGAGTACAAGCTGGACGTCGTCTACGATTTCAAGACGGAGACCTGGAGCGTGCTCGGCGCGCGCAAGCCGGTCGATGCCAACGGCATGGCTGACAAGAACCAGTACACCCTGAAGGAAGGCGACAAGATCGACATCATCTGGTACATGGCGCCGGCCGGAACGACCGATTTCAAGACCTACACGGTCGGAACGATCACGTACGGCAAGAACACAGTGTTCGAAGAAGCCTGGCTGCCGGACGACACGTACACGCTGGTGTTCCAGATGCGCGACGCGGCGGGCAACTACATCAATTCCAACTTCGTGGACTTCCGCGTGGAAGGCGAGAACATCTACGCAGAACCGAGATAAAAAACGATCACAGGGACGGAGGCGTGTATCAATACGCGCCTCCGCCTTTTTGTTGCAGAGAAGATGGGGAAACGGTATAATTGTATATTAGATCACAAAACTCATTTTTGCATATTCAGAAAGGCTGTGTACGATTTTGAAGATCGAAACGGAAAAGGAAAGAAACAACTCGCTGCCGCAGGATCTGTTCAACAAACTGCGCGACGACATCCTGCAGAATAAGATCAAACCGGGCGAGAAGCTGACCGAGCAGCGGATCTGCCAGGAATACCAGGTGAGCCGCACGCCGGTGCGCGAAGCGTTCCAGAAGCTCGAGCTGGACGGCCTGATCGAGATCATCCCCAACCGCGGCGCGTTCGTCATCGGGCTCACGCGCCAGGACATCGAAGACATGTACGAGCTGCGCTCGGCCTACGAATCCATCGCGGTCAAATGGGCGATCGACCGCATGACCCCGGAAGAATTCGAGGACATGCAGGAGGCGTTCGAACTCATGGAGTTCTACACCATGAAGCAGGACGCGACGAAGATGCTGGCCATGAACACGCGCTTTCACCAGATCATCTACAACGGGACGAAGAACCGCATGCTGCAGCACGTGCTGACGTCTTACCAGGTCTACACGAAGAACACGAAGGTCAGCCCGGAATATATCAAGGAATACATGGATGAAGTCCTGGAAGAGCACAGGCAGATCTTCCTGGCGTTCCAGGCGAAGGACAAAGCCGCGGCCAGCAAAGCCGCCGTGCAGCACATGAAGAACGGCAAGCACAGAGCAGGCTTCGGAACGGATTAAGAACAGAAATGGAACGGAACATTTTAGAGTACGTAAAAGAGACCCGGGAACTGCTGGCCACTTCCGAGATCCTCGGCGCGCAGACCGCAAGGGCTGCCGCGCTGCAGGAGAAACTGGAGGATCAGAGCATCACGGTCTCGGTCATCGGACAGTTCAAACGGGGCAAGAGCTGCCTCGTGAACGCGCTGCTGGGCGAGGACATCCTGCCGACCGGCATCGTGCCCATCACGTCCGCCGCCACGAAGATCCGCTACGGCGAGCCTTCCTGCAGCGTGCGCTTCTTCAACGGGGTCATCAAGCAGGTGGACGAAGCCGAACTGCCGCATTACATCAACGAACAGGAGAATCCGGGCAACGCGCTCGGCGTCGACTGCGTGGACATGACGACGCTTTCGGACTTCCTGAAGGACGGTCTGACCTTCGTGGATACGCCGGGCATCGGGTCTTACCATAAGAACAACACGGACGCGGCCTACGCGTTCATCAAGGAGAGCGACGCGGTCATCTTTATGCTGTCCGTGGATTCCCCGATCAACGAGATCGAGATCGATATCCTGCGCAACACGAAGGAATACGCCGCGAAATTCTTCTTCACGGTCAACAAGATCGATACGATCGGTGATGCGGACCGGGACGCCTACGTCAGTTATTGCCGCAATCTGCTGTGCACGCTGATGAATGTGGACGACGTAGTGCTGTTCCCCATCAGCGCGAAGGAGAAGACCGGGCTCGAAGAGCTGAAGAACGCGCTGAATCAGGACCTGCGCACCAAGGTGCGCGAGATCCTCGAGGAGAGCGCGCGCCTCAAACTGAAGGACATCATCGGCAGCGCGCTGTCGCAGATCGAACTGTACTGGAAAGTGCTGCTCATGCCGCCTGCCCAACTGCGGGGCAGCCTGACCGATCTGAAGAACATGCTCGCGGATCTCGGCGAAGAGACGAGGACAGCCGTCCACGAACTCGAAGCCGACCGCGACATCATCATTCCGGGCCTGGAAGAGACGCTGAAGGTCAAACGGAACGAGTTCAAGATGCGTCTCTCCTCCGAAGTGACCCGCATCTTCGGCATGGATTACCACTATGAACTGCCCAGCCTGAAGGAAGGCGAGGAGAACAAGGGCGCTTACCGCCTGGCTTCCGAGCTCGGCCGGGAATATCTCGAAGAGACGGACGCGCTGCGCGAAGACCTGGATAAGACCATCAACGAAGTGCTGATGTACCGCAACAACGACACGGTGGCGGTGGTCAACCGCATCTACAGCCTGAACAAGCTCACCCGGACGCTCAAGCGCACGAAGCGCATCATCGAAGGCATGGAAGAAGAGAATCCGGCGCCGAGCAGCCACCCCGTCAAAATGACGGATCTCTGCCCCTGAAGAGAAAGGACGACTATGAAAAAACCTCTGATCGGGATCACGACATCCTACGACAGCAAAGCGAAGACCATGAACATCCGCACGACGTACTCCGAATCCGTGATGCACGGCGGGGGCATCCCCGTGCTGCTGCCGGTAACGATGGATCCGGAGCGCATCCGCGAACTGTTCGACTCCGTGGACGGCGTGCTGCTGTGCGGCGGCCCGGACATCCATCCGAACCTGTACGGCGAGCAGATCAAGTATTACTGCGGTCACGTGAACCACGAAAGAGACGTGTTCGAACTGGAGCTGGCGCGCCTGGCCATCGAGGAGGACAAGCCCCTGATGGGCATCTGCCGCGGCAGCCAGGTGCTGAATGTCGCCTGCGGCGGCACGCTGTACCAGGATATCAACCTGCAGGGCGCCACGGACTTCAAGCACGCGGACAATTCCGAGAGCCATTCCCCGGTCGCGCATCCTGTGGACCTGCTGCCGGGCAGGTTCTTCGAGCCGGTGCTCGGCATCTCCAAACTGGAGATCACGTCCTGGCACCACCAGGCGGTGAGGACGCCGGGCAAAGGCATCGAGATCGCAGCGCTCTGCCCCGACGGCATCATCGAAGGCATCTACATGCCGGACAAGAAATGCATCTTCGGCGTGGAGTGGCATCCGGAGATGCTGCCGGACAACCCGGGCTACCGGCTGTTCGATTACTTTGTCGATCAGTGCCGGTAGAAATGGACATTGCGCAAAAGGCAGGCTCCTTGTAAAATAAAAGGTGCAGGAGGTGAAGACCAATGGATGACAACAGGCCTTTCTGGGAAGGAAAGCATTACGCATTTACGCAGAACAGAGAGTGCGAATTCTTTCCCTGCCACAGAACGGACAGACCGGAAGATTTCAACTGCCTGTTTTGCTACTGCCCGCTCTACGCTTTAGGAACGAAGTGCGGCGGGAATTTCAGGATCACGGAGGAAGGCATCAAGGATTGCTCCGGATGTCTCGTGCCTCATGCCAGAAGCGGCTACGGCTACGTGATCGGCAAGTACAGCGAGATCAGCGATCTTGTCTCCGAGCAGATCAGACGCCAGAGAGAAGAGCAGGATAAGGATCAAGAGAAAGTAGAGGAGTAAACGTGGGTATTTTTACGAATGAAAAGAAAGGCTGCCCCATCTGCGGCAACGCGACGCCGCGGCTGTTCCCGACGAAGGTCGAAGGACTGCCCCTTTGCAAGGAGTGCGCGGCCAAGATCAACATGGAAAGCAGCATGCTGAAGAACCTGACGATCAACGAACTGTGGGATCATCTGGATTACCGCAAGGCGAATTCCGAAACGTTCGGGGCCTTTACCGACAACGAGACCCACGGCATGGGCAATTACGTCCTTCACATGGATACGGACAAGCGGCTGTTCTACATCGCGGACGGCAGTCCGTCGAATCCGGCGCTGTTCAAGTTCGAAGAGCTCGTGAGCTTCAATCTCATGGAAGACGGACGCACCGTCATCCAGTGCAACGCGGACAGCTATTCCGAAAGCGCAAGCTCCATCGAGAGTTACAAGCTGCCGCCGCTCAAGCCGTTCGTCAAGCCGAGCGCCATGGTCACCAAGCCTATCGCCGCGGCAACGGATAAGAAAGAGGGCAGAACGTCCATGGCTGCCGCCGCTTCTTCCTCCGCCGCTGCGAAGCCCGAGGAAAAACCCAAGGCTCCCGACAAGCCCATCGACAGCCTGAAGCTGAACGTGACCCTCAACAATCCGTACTGGAAGAGCAAGGTCTACAACGTTTCGCTGCCTTCGCTGGAATCCGAGAATGAGGTCCGCGAGTGGGTCAACGACTACAAGAACACGTTCGCGGCCGCCGTCGATACCTGCGAAGCGATGGCAGGCATCATGGGCATCAAGACAGGCAAGCAGATGATGAACGCGATCAAGGAGAAGGCGGAAGCCATCCTGGCCGTTCAGGAAGCCGAAGCCGCCGCGAAGGAAGCGGAAGCTGCCGCACAGGCCGCAGAGACCGCCGCGAAGATCGCGAAGGCTGCCGACGATAACGCCGCGATCGAAATGCTCAGAAAGTGGAAGGAACTCCTCGACATGGGCGCGATCACGCAGGAAGAATTCGACGCAAAGAAAAAGGAACTGATCGGCTGAGCCGGTAGAAGAGGTAAATATGAAGAGAACTGAGATCGGTGTCGCCCTGCTGGGCTTCGGCAATGTAGGCAGCGGCACCTACAGGGCTCTCGAAGAGAATTTTGCGCTGATCGAGAAAAAGGTCGGCGCAAAAGTCGTTATAAAAAAGATTCTGGTCCGCAGACCCGATGCGGCAAGACGCATCGACGTGCCGGCGGAACTCCTGACGACGAACTTCGAGGAGATCCTGAAGAACCCCGAGATCGATATCATCGCGGAGCTGATGGGAGGCATCAATCCCGCCACAGGCTTCATCAAGGCCGCGCTGACCGCGGGCAAACACGTCGTGACCGCGAACAAGGCTGCCCTGGCGCTCGCGCTGCCCGAATTCAACAAGACGGCAGAGTTCCACAAGACCATGCTGCGCTACGAGGCTTCCGTCTGCGGCGCGATCCCCGTGATCGGCGCCATTTCCCGCGCGCTCACCGGCAACCGCATCACGAAGGTCGCCGGCATTGTGAACGGAACGACGAATTACATCCTCACCCGCATGGCGGCGGAAGGCGCATCCTATGAGGACGTTCTGAAGGACGCGCAGGCGCTCGGCTTTGCCGAGGCGGATCCGACGGGCGACGTGGAAGGTTTCGATGCCGCAAACAAGCTTACCGTGCTGATCGCGGCGGCGTTCGGCGTGTACCGCGCGCCGGACAGCTTCGAGCGCACCGGCATTACCGGGGTCACGATGGAAGACCTGGCCGCGGCGGAAGCCGAGGGCAAGGTCATCAAGCTGCTGGCCTGCGCCGAGGAAAAGGACGGACAGATCGAAGCGTACGTGAAGCCGGTGACGGTGGAGAAGGACAGCTTCCTTGGCCGCTGCGGCAGCGAGTACAATGCCGTGCAGATCGATTGCAACATGGCCGGCCCGATCTTCCTGCAGGGCAAAGGCGCAGGTCCGGAACCCACGGGATCCGCGGTCATGGGCGACATCATCGAGATCGCGCAGGCGATCGCCGCAGGAACGGAGCATGAGCAGCCGGTGACGGCATTGATCTAGATACGGGAGGAACCACATTGACTCTTTTTAAGGAATGGAACAACCTGATCGGCAACCAGACGAAGTCGACGATCGACAGCTTCTGGGAAGAATATGCCGGCGGGGAAAAGAAGATCTATCAGGATATCCTGGCGAATTATCCGGCGAAACCGGCCGGCAAGATCGGCGAACTGGCGGCGAAGTACGAAGTGCGGCCCGTCATCTTCATGGGTTTCCTGGACGGCATCCAGACGTCCCTGGCGAATCCCACGGATCTGAACGCGCTGGACGAGGAGAGCGAGATCGAACTGGACATCCAGTGGGAGACGCTGCTGTTCAACATGTTCAAGGCGGACGCGGACTACCTGTACGGCCTGGAGGAATGGCTGAACATCGTCAGCGAAGAGCGCTATAAGCAGATCTATGACGATTTCCGCAGATCCAGAACGGTGCGCGTCGAGAAGAAACCGGGCAGGAACGATCCCTGTCCCTGCGGCAGCGGCAAGAAGTACAAGAACTGCTGCGGAAAGAACGCGTAAGGAACCATCATGGCAAAGCTAACGAAAGCGCAGGTCGCGGAAGCGATCGATGCGCTGTCAGCGGAATACCCGGAAGCAGGGTGTGAACTGGACCACGGCAGCACGTTCCAGCTCCTCGTGAGCGTCGTATTGTCCGCCCAGACCACGGACGTTTCCGTCAATAAAGTCACTCCGGCGCTGTTTGCGAAAGCGCCGGATGCTTTTGCCATGGCGCAGCTGTCCGAGGAGGAGATCGCAGGGTACATCCGCACGATCGGCATGTACAAGACGAAATCCGCCAATGTAAAGAAGCTTGCGCAGATGCTGGTCGAACAGTACGGCGGCGAAGTACCGGGCGATTACGACGAACTCGTCAAACTGCCGGGCGTTGGCCGGAAGACGGCCAACGTCGTGCTGGCGGAGGCGTTCGGCCAGCAGAGGATCGCCGTGGATACGCACGTATTCCGTCTCGCGAACCGCATCGGCTTCACGGCGGAAAAGGACGTGTTCGCGACGGAAGAGGCCCTGATGAAGGCCATCCCCGAGCACAACTGGACGAAGATGCATCACGCTCTGATCTGGCACGGACGGCGGGTCTGCCACGCCAGAAAGCCGGCCTGTGAAGGCTGCTGTCTGGACGGCATCTGCAGAAAGAACGGTCTGTGACCATGGCGCTGCACATCGTTCTGGTCGAACCCGAGATCCCGCCCAACACGGGAAATATCTCGCGCACATGTGCGGCGACGGGCACGTGGCTGCACCTGGTCAAGCCGCTGGGCTTCTCCATCGATGACCGCACCTTAAAGCGCGCCGGTCTCGATTACTGGCCGTTCGTCAAGGTCGTGATCCACGAAAATCTGGACGCGTTCCTGGAGGAATATGCGGGTCGCCGCATGTGGCTCGCGACGACGAAGGGGCAGAAGCGCTACACGGACGTGCGCTATGCGGACGAAGACATGCTGCTGTTCGGCAAAGAGACCGCCGGCCTGCCGCGCGATCTCATCGCGGCGCATCAGGAGCAGGCAATCCGCATTCCTATGAGCGAGGACACGCGCCTGCGTTCTTTCAACCTGTCCAATTCCGCGGCCATCGTGCTGTTCGAGGCGCTGCGGCAGCTGGATTTCCCGGGGCTTGCGTAGGTCCCGGTGTGACACCTGATCTCCGAAAACCGGCACCCGGAAAAACGCCGGAAGTTCCTGCTTTTATAATGGAAAGGGCAGGGATGCATCCCGTTTGTGCCGGACTGCATCCCGATGCCGGACACGGAGGTTGGAGCCATGTCAGTTCTGCTACGATTTGATCTTCACGTTTTTCTTCACGGGCGTTTACTGTTTCTCTCGATGAGACAATAAACAGCCCGTTTTTCTTTCCCTCGGGGAAAGACAGGCGTTCTATCTGGAACACATTTATCCGTCCCACCGCAAGCTGCTCTGCTTCTGCCGGAAGCTGACCGGGGACCGGTATGAAGCGGAAGAGACAGCGGACGCCGCGCTGTGCAGGGCGTGGGAAAAACTTGAACAGCTCAATGATCCCCACCATGCACAGAGCTGGCTGTTTTCCATCGCCAAAAATCTCCTGTACGACCGCTGCCGGCATCCTGCCGAAGCGCTTCCTCCGGACGATCTCCTCCCGGCCGTGCGCAGCACCGAGGAGACCGTGCTGCAGGAAGAGGCGATGCGCCTGCTGGAACAGCTGCTGAGAGAACTGTCCCCGGAACAGCGTCAGGCGGTTTATTACTGCCGCATCCTGGGCTGGGAGCCGTCGGAACTGGCACAGATGCTGCAGACCGACAGCCACATCATTTCCGCCCGTCTGTACCGCGGCCTGCAGACGCTGCGCAAAAAGTGGAGCAGCTTGCAGTGATTGTTTCAAATTACCCGCATTATGTTATATAATAAGAACATGAAGCAGGGCTACGAGCTGACAATCGAACACAGTCAGAAACTGACGCTCACACCGAGCCTGGTGCAGGCGATCAACGTACTGCAGATGAATACTATCCAGCTCGAGCAATACGTCCAGGAGCAGCTGCTGTCCAATCCCATGCTGGAAGTGGACGAAAGCGCGCGGCAGGAAGAACCGAAGCCCATCGACTGGGCGGAATACGCCCGCAGCGTCTCCTATGAACCGGTGCAGGCGGACGAGGATCCCGAGGATGAGAACAGGGAACTGGCTGCCCGCGCGGGGATGACCCTCGCGGAATACCTCGCTTCGGAGCTGCAGTTTTCGGGACTGCGCGGAGAAGTCCTCCCGATGTCGCTGTACCTGGCCGGCTGTTTGGACGAAGACGGCTATCTGCGCATCAGCCTGGAGGAGATCTCCGAACAGACCGGCGCTGACAGCAGTTTGATCCGCGAAGCGCTGCTGCATGTGCAGGCCATGGAGCCTGCAGGCGTCGGCGCCCGCAATCTGACGGAATGCCTCAGCCTGCAGCTCATCCGCAAAGGGATGGACACCCCGCTGGCGATGCTCCTCGTGAAGGACCACCTGGAAGACATCGCGAAGGGACGCACCGGCGCGCTGGCAAAGGCGCTCGGGGTGCGGCCGGTGGAGATCCAGGACACCTGCGATCTCATCCGCACGCTGGATCCCAAACCGGGCAGAACGTTCGGACGTGAAGCGGACGCTCAGTACGTTGTACCGGATGTCTATATCGAGCTTCGGGACGGGTCACTGGCCGTCTCCGTCCGGGAATCGGCGGCGCCGCAGCTCATCATCAGCCCGTTCTATAAGCACCTGCTGGAAGATCCGCAGTCGGACGAACCGCTGAAGGACTTCCTGGAAGGACGGCTGAATTCGGCCGTATGGCTCATCCGCAGCATCCAGCAGCGCAGCCAGACCATCCAGAACGTGACGAAAACGATCGCGGACCTGCAGGAGGATTTCCTGAAGGGAAAGGGCAGCCTCGTCCCGATGACCCTCGCGCAGGTCGCCCGCATTGCAGGCGTGCATGAATCGACGGTCAGCCGCTGCACGAGCGGCAAATACGTGCAGACGCCCCGGGGTCTATTCGAACTGAAGGATCTCTTCAGCGGCGGTCTGACGGCCGGAGGCGGCGAGGTCTCCACGGAGAGCGTCAAAAAGATCATCCGCGGCTACATCGAGGCGGAAGACGGCAGCGACCCGATGAGCGATCAGCTGCTGTCGGAAAAACTGAAACAGGAAAACGGCGTTTCCATCTCCCGCAGGACGGTGGCAAAATACCGGGAAGCCATGGGCATCCCGTCGTCCTCGGCCAGAAAGCGCTTTGAATAGAGCGGCTAAGCCGCAGCAAAGGAGATAATCTATGAAAAAAACGGTAAGAGATGTGGAACTGAAGGACAAGCGGGTCATCTGCCGCTGCGACTTCAACGTACCCCAGAAGGAAGGCCGGATCACGGACGACACCCGCATCCGGGCCGCGCTGCCCACGATCCGCTACATGCTCGATCAGGGCGCGTCTGTCATCCTGATGAGCCATCTGGGCCGTCCCAAGGGCAAACCGAATCACGACTTTACGCTCGCGCCCGTAGCGGAGCGCCTGAGCGAACTGCTCGGCCAGGATGTGCTGTTCGCCCCGTCCGACACGGTCGTGGACGATGACGTCAGAGCGAAGGCCGCGGCGCTCAAGAGCGGCGAAGCGATGCTTCTGGAGAACGTCCGCTACCGCGCGGAAGAGGAGAAGAACGATCCCGGCTTCAGCAAGAAACTGGCGGATCTGGCGGAACTGTTCGTCAACGACGCGTTCGGCACTGCGCACAGAGCGCACTCCTCCACGGCAGGCATCGCGGACTATCTGCCCGCGGTCAGCGGCTTCCTGATCGAGAAGGAACTGCAGTTCCTCGGCGAAGCGGTCGAGGATCCGAAGCGCCCCTTCGTCGCGATCCTGGGCGGTTCCAAGGTATCCGACAAGATCGGGGTCATCGAGAACCTGATCGCCAAGGCCGACACGATCCTGATCGGCGGCGGTATGGCATACACCTTCCTGAAATCGAACGGCTGCGAGATCGGCGCGAGCCTCTGCGAAGAGGATAAGCTGGAACTGGCGCAGCATCTGCAGGAGAAGGCCAGGGAAGCCGGCGTCGAACTGATGCTCCCGGCCGACTCCAAGTGCGGCGATAAATTCGCGGCGGACTGCGAGACCTGCTTCGCGGACAGCGAAGCGATGCCGGAAGGCTGCATGGGCATGGACATCGGTCCGAAGACCATCGCGGCCTATACCGAAGCCATCGCCAAGGCAGGCACCGTCATCTGGAACGGCCCCATGGGCGTGTTCGAGTTCCCCGCGTTCGAGGACGGCACGAAGGCCGTGGCTAAGGCCATGGCGGAGAGCGGTGCGGTCACCGTCGTGGGCGGCGGCGATTCTGCGGCTGCGGTCAAGCAGTTCGGTTTCGAAGAGGGCATGACCCACATCAGCACCGGCGGCGGCGCGTCTCTCGAATTCCTCGAGGGCAAGGTGCTGCCCGGCGTCGCCTGCCTGCAGGATAAATAGGAGGAGCCTATGAGGAGAAAACTCATCGCCGGCAACTGGAAGATGCACAAGAACAGCGAGACAGCCCGGGGGTTCGCGACGGAGTTTTTAAAGCTCTATCAGGTGACTCCGGACATGGACGTCTGCATCGCGGCGCCTTTCACGGAACTGCTGGCGCTGGAGGAGATGTTCGCGGGCACCGATCTGCTGACGGCGGCCCAAAACATGCATTTCGAAGATCAGGGAGCGTTTACCGGCGAGATCTCGGCGCCCATGCTGGCGGAGATCGGCGTGGATTACGTCATCATCGGCCATTCGGAACGCAGAGCCTATTTCGCCGAAACGGATGAGATGGTCAACAAAAAGGTGAAGAAGGCCTTCGAGTGGAACATCACCCCCATCATCTGCTGCGGCGAAACGCTGCCGCAGAGGCAGCAGAGCCTGGAAGACCACATCGTGCGCCACCAGGTCGTGATGGCGCTGGCCGGCCTTACGGACGAGCAGGTCGCGAAGGCGGTCATCGCGTACGAACCGGTCTGGGCCATCGGCACGGGCCACGTCGCGACGCCTCAGCAGGCGGAAGACATGTGCAAGGTCATCCGCGACGTGATACGCATGTATCACGGAGACGCGGCGGACGAGGTCAAGATCCTGTACGGCGGCAGCGTCAAGCCGGATAACGCAAAGGAATTGATGGAAATGGAGGATATCGACGGAGCCCTGGTGGGCGGAGCAAGTCTGGATCCCGTCGATTTCCTGAAGATCATACATGCAGCGGAAAACTGAACGGAGGTAAGTTTTATGGCACGCATCGACGAAGTATATGCAAGAGAAGTCCTGGACAGCAGAGGCAATCCGACCGTAGAAGTCGAACTCTGGCTGGATGACGACACCATGGGCAGAGCGATCGTTCCTTCCGGCGCCAGCACCGGCGTCCATGAGGCGGTCGAGCTGCGCGACGGCGACAAGAAACGCTACGGCGGCAAGGGCGTACAGAAGGCTGTCGACAACGTCAACGACATCATCGCGCCTGCGGTCGCGGGTCTCGACGTGATGGATCAGCCCGGTCTGGACAAGCTCCTGATCGAACTGGACGGCACGGAGAACAAGGGCAAGCTCGGCGCCAACGCCATCCTGGGCGTTTCCATGGCGGCTGCGCACGCATCCGCGGACTGCCTGGGCCTGCCTCTGTATCAGTATCTGGGCGGCATCAATGCCAAAGTCCTGCCCGTTCCCATGATGAACATCATGAACGGCGGCGAGCACGCGGACAACTCCCTGGATATCCAGGAATTCATGATCCTGCCCGTAGGCGCCAAGAGCTTCTCCGAAGCCCTGCGCATGGGCGCCGAGACCTTCCACGCGCTCAAGAGCGTCCTGAAGGCGGACGGCATGAACACCGCGGTCGGCGACGAGGGAGGCTTCGCTCCGAACCTCAAGACGAACGCCGAAGCGATCGAGTACATCCTGAAGGCCATCAAGAAGGCCGGTTACAAGCCCGGCAAGGACATCTATCTCGGCATGGACGTCGCGGCTTCCGAATTCTATGACGCCGAGACGAAGACCTACAACATGAAGGGCGAGGGCGTGACCCGCACAGCCGAAGAGCAGATCGAATACTACAAGGAACTGTGCGCGAAGTACCCGATCATCTCGATCGAGGACGGTCTGGCCGAAGACGACTGGGCAGGCTGGAAGAAGCTGACGAAGGCGCTGGGCAAGAAGGTCCAGCTCGTGGGCGACGACCTGTTCGTCACGAACACGAAGAGACTGGCGGAAGGCATCAAGAAGGGCGTCGGTAACTCCATCCTGATCAAGGTCAACCAGATCGGCACCCTGACCGAGACGTTCGACGCGGTCGAGATGGCCAAGAAGGCCGGCTACACCGCCGTCGTGTCCCACAGATCCGGCGAGACCGAAGATACGACCATCGCGGATATCGTCGTCGCGCTGAACGCGGGACAGATCAAGACCGGTTCCCTGTCCAGAACGGACCGCATCGCGAAGTACAATCAGCTGCTGCGGATCGAGGACATCCTGGGAGATTCCGCCGAATACGCCGGCATGAGCGCATTTTATAATCTGAAGTAGGAAAAGTATAAAAAATATTATTGCTTTTGCTGTGCGCCTGTGCTAGAATCTATAGGTCACTTTACAAGGAGGTATCAGAAATGAAGACATTTCTGTTGATTCTGCTGGCACTGGCATCTCTGGTGCTCATCGCGAGCATCCTGTTCCAGTCCGGAAACAGCGCCGGCCTTTCCGGTTCCATCGCAGGCGGCGCAGAGCAGCTGTTCGGCAAGAAGAAGAGCAAGGGCTATGACGCGATCCTGGAGAAGGTCACCGTCATCGGCGCGGTCGTGTTCATCATCGTCGCGCTGATCCTGGTCACGCTTGGCTAGAGAGCCCGAAAGCTTTATACAGGCAACACCGTTAAGAGGCAGGCCTTTGGGCATTGTCTCTTAACGTTGTATTATTTCGTCTATATTTTTTCGCAATATTCCAAGGGAGGAATTACAAAATGAACGGATTAGTGTGGATTGCTCCTGTGGTAGGCATCGCCGCCCTGGTCGTAGCATACGTGCTGGCCAGCTGGATCGGAAAGCAGTCCACGGGCAATGAACGCATGACGGAAATCGCAGGCTTCATCCACGAAGGAGCCATGGCATTCCTGAAGAGAGAATACCGCACCATGATCATCGTGGTCATCGCTCTCTTCGTCATTCTCGGCATCGGCATCAACTGGATCACCGCGATCCTGTACGTATGCGGCGCAGCCTTCTCCGTACTGGCAGGATTCTTCGGTATGCAGGTCGCTACCAAGGGCAACGTCAGGACCGCATGGGCGGCGGAAGAGGGCGGCATGAACAAGGCTCTGAAGGTCGCTTTCCGCAGCGGCTCCGTCATGGGTCTGTGCGTCGTAGGTCTGGGTATCCTGGGCGTGGGACTCGCTTTCGCAGTCCTGGGCAAGGAGACCGCGGCATCCTGCCTCACCGGCTTCGGTCTGGGCGCTTCTTCCATGGCTCTGTTCGGCCGTGTCGGCGGCGGTATCTACACCAAGGCTGCTGACGTAGGCGCAGACCTGGTCGGCAAAGTCGAAGCAGGCATCCCCGAGGATGACCCGCGCAACCCCGCCGTTATCGCAGACAACGTCGGCGACAACGTAGGC
>JAFZRG010000013.1 GCA_017619985.1 Bacillota bacterium
CCGCTTCGGCGACGACATCCTGGACGAGATCATCTACGAGAGCCGCATCCCCGAAGAGACCATCGCGGCGCTGCAGGCTATGGACCATAAAACGCGTGCCTACCCGGACTGGGACCGCATCGCAGGCGCGGTCAACAGCGTGGCCATCCTGCCGGACGGCACGCTCGCCGGCGCGGCAGACCCGAGAAGAGACGGTCTGGCCGTAGGGATATAAAAAGAACGGTGACCCGCAGAGGGTCACCGCTTTCTTATTTCCGTCTGATGGGATGCCGGATGACGGTCTTCCATTTCTCCGGCGCGACCTTTCTCGCGTCGCTCAGATAGATCTCGTGGTGGAGCCGCCCGGCGGAAAAGTCGTTTTCATAGCCGTTTTCTTCGAGATAGCGGTCCATGAGCGCGACGGACGCGGGTTCGTCGTCGAACGGCCCAAGATGCATGATCTGCACGCAGAGGCCTTCCTCGACCGTCAGGAATTCCACAGAGGAGCAGTCGAGCTTTTTCTTCTTCTCTGCCGTCTCCACTGCCCAGTCGAAGTCCTTCTCCGTAATGAATTCCGGCAAGCGGATGACAGAGATCCAATGAAACGCCGATTTGTCGGAATAATCGACGCCATCTATGCCGTCCTGCCACCAGAAGCCTTCCAGGGGCGGCACGACGTAATCGTAAAAGCCCTCGATGCGATAGTCGGTCTTGTAGCTCATCTTCAGCGTATAGGCCACGGCGTACAGCACGCTGATGGCCTGCTGGTAGGCGCCTCCCTCCTCGTTCGGGTCACCGTTTCCCCTGACAGCGATATAGTTCGCCGCAGGAACTTCCACGATCTCCGGCTTGTTCTTCGGCATGTAAAACCCTTTGTATTCCTTCTTGAAGTCGAAAGCCATCGGATGCACCTTCCCTTTCTATTCCTTCCCGCCCAGCGAAGCCAGGTATTCCCGGACCTGCTGCATGCCCTCTTCGAAGACCTCTGCCGGGATCAGCGCGATGCCTTTGTCGTCGCTGGCGACGATCAGCCGCTGACCCGCCGCAAAGCCGAGCTTGTCCCGCGCCTCCTTCGGAATGACGATCTGGCCTCTGTCGTTCATCGTGACGGAGCCCCAGATATATTTCCCCGCCGGCCCCGGCGGGATCATTCCGACGCCTTCCACGGACGTCGTCTTGACCAGTCCATCGAGGGTCGTTCCGTACACATCGGCCAGAAGCGCGCATTTTTCGATGTCCGGGATCGTCGCGCCGCTCTCCCACTTCGCGTACGCCTGGCGCGAGATGCCGATCTTCTCCGAGATCTCTTCCTGGGAATACCCGTGGATCTTGCGGAGCATCGCCAGATTTTCCTTCAGCATGACAGTGCCTCCTTTACAGGTCGATCTTTTCGAAATCCCTGCAGGCTTTTTTGCAGGACAGTATGGTCATCAGCAGGTACAGTGCGATCCCCGCAGCCAGCAGACCTAACTGCAGGCCGAGTTCATCCGTCCCGAACGCGTTCAGCTTTTCGAGCCCCGGGATGTGGTGCAGCACCTCGAACACGCCGATGCTCAGGAATCCGGCGATCATAAAGCCGAGGAACGGTTTTCCGAAGTTGTAGCCCGTCTTGAAATAACCGCCGACGAAGATCCGGTTGAACAGTCCGAACAGGAAAAACGCGCAGCCCAGAGCGAAGAAGTTGGCGTTCATCAGCGCGTTCTGGCGGTACACTGCCGACTCTGAGAGCGCCGTCATCCGCACGATGACGCAGATCAGCATCAGGATGGCCGTGCAGATCTCGATGAAGCAGGTGAAGATGTATTTGCCTTTCACCACGTCCTGCTTCGCGATGGGAAGCAGCGCGGAGAAGACGGTATCGTTCGCCTCCCGGGCAGCCTGAAAGCTCTTGAAAATGCCCAGTGAGCAGAAGAACGCCCCGCAGAGCACCGGGTAGCCTGGCAGCAGGAACATCACGCCGAACGCGATAAAAATGTACGAGAGCACAGAAGCGCTGAGTTTCATCTCTTTTCTCAGGATATTACGCATGGGCCTGCCCTCCTTCCATCCGCAGCATCGTGTCTTCCAGGGTCTCGCCCGCTTCGGAGAAGCGCGCGGAGAAATCCTCCTTGGACGTGGCCGCGACGATGCGGCCCTGAGAAATGTAGACGATGTCGTCTGCGCATTTCTCGATGTCCGAGATGACGTGCGTGGAGAAGAAGATGGCTACGCCTTCCTTTTTCAGTTCGCTGAACAGCTCCAGCAATTCGTTCCGGGAGAACGGATCCAGACCGCTGGTCGGTTCATCCAGGATCAGCACCTCCGCCCTGTGCGACAGCGCCAGCAGCAGGTTGACCTTCACCTTCATGCCTTCGGACAGTTCCAGCGGCGTCTTCTGCTCGTCCAGCGCGAACATGCCGAGGTACTTCCGGTAAGCAGTTTCATCCCATGTGTCGTAGAACCGTTTTACGATATCCACGATGTCTTTGATCTTCTTCCTCGGATACCAGCTGACCGTCCCCGTGGAATAGCCGATCCGCTTCTTGATCTCCGTCTCGTTCCCCGCCAGGGGCAGTCCGAAATAACGGATCTCTCCGCCGTCCGTATGGATCAGGTTGAGCATGGCCTTGATCGTCGTAGTCTTTCCGGCGCCGTTTCTGCCGATAAACCCCGTGATCCGGCCTTTTTCGATATCGAAAGAGACTTCTTTCAGTTCGAACGAGGGATATTTCTTCACGAGCCCCCGCACTTCCGCAACACTCATTATAAACCTCCATAAATGCGATTTCTATGAATATTGTAAAGCGCGGTTGCGCAAAGTCTACCAACTGCAGATAACAGATCTCTCCGTTTTTCGTTACAATTGGTTGCATTTCTGCGATCTTTCAGAACTTTGCCTGTTCGATGTGATCCCACTGCCGCTCCGTGCACCAGTACACGGTCCGATCCGTCACATCGTATACCATGGACACGACCGTCGGGCAGACCGTCTGAGAGACTTCCCGGAGGATACGGAAGCAATCGTTGACGTCGAAATCGTCCGCCGCTTCTTCCAGCATCTGCGTCGCTTTCTGATAGCGGTCCCAGCCCATCCAGGGATGGGTCTCGCGGTCCATTTTATACGGCGAGAAGTTCGTCAGCACCTTATACTTCGGCTTTTCAAAGTATTCGCAGCCCTGCCCCGGCACGATGTGCAGGACGTTGCCGTCTTTGTCCGAGAGAGAGGCCATGAACGTGACCCCGGGAACGCTGCAGACCGCTCCGGTCTGCGCGATGTCACGCACTTCCTGCAGCGTCTTTTTCATCAGGAGCAGATCGATATCGAGCAGGATGACGTTCGGTTCGGTGCCTTTCGGGTCACTCCTGCCGTCGAACGGCCAGCACGTCGGCATGCCGACGAAATCGCCGCGCCTGTTCGCGCCGAACAGCGGCATCCAGCCTTCTGTCTGATCAAAGACCTCGATAAAGACGCCGTTCTCATTCGGCGAGACCCGCCATTTCATGTCTAGCAGGTCCAGATTCCACCCGACGATCGTTTTGTTTCTGTTTGAAATAATACTTGTACACATATCGGTTCCTCTTTACTTGCTCAGCAGCGCGAACAGGACCGGACTGACGAACAGAAGATAGCCGAGCAGCGACCAGATCAGAAATCCCTTCGTCAGGAAGACCGCGAGGAATTCGCGGATCAGCGCCGACGGCCAGTAATACAAGGCCACTTTCGCGCCGATGCCGGTGCATTTCAGCCTGAGCTTTCTGGCCAGGCGCAGACAGCGGTAGATGTGGTAATTGCTCGAGACGAGCGCTGTCTTCTTTCTGCCGTCCCGCGCGTCGATGATCGCCTTCGAATTGATCAGATTCTCTTCCGTCGTTGCGGAAGCATCTTCCGGCACGATGTGCTCTTCCGGGATGCCGCGGGTCAGCAGATAGTCCTTCATCGCCTGCGCTTCGCTGATCTTCTCGTCCGGCCCCTGCCCTCCGCTGGGGATGACGACCGGTTTCTTTGCGCATTTTCCGTAGATCTCTATCGCCTTGTCCACTCTGGCCTGCAGCAGCGGGGTCAGTTTTTCCCCGCCGAGGAGACCGCTGCCGTGGATGATCACATAGTCGAAATCCATCCGGCGCGGCATGATCTGGATAAAGACGGAATACAGCACGAAGCAGAGCACGAGGAAGCTGAAATAGAAGACCGTGAACGCGGCGAACAGGGTCCAGAGATTGTTCCCGAAAGGAATGAACTCGGAAAGACCCAGCACGTAAAGGACCGTCGCGATCTCTCCGACGCCGACGAAAACGCCGAGGGCGAGCGACAGCACGTGCGACAGACTGAACCCTTCGCGGCGTAACATCTGGATGCCGTTCACCGTCAGCAGGACCGGTACCAGGAACAGCGCCACCATGACCAGCAGAAAGCATGCCAGGAGGAAATAGTCCCCCGCCGTGTCGCTCATAAAACCGGACACGAACAGGATCGTGACCATGATGGCGGTCATCAGCAGAAAACTGTTGAAGAACCGCTGCGGCCGCAGCAGTATGCACCCTATCGTTACGATCCAGATGACCGCGAATACCGGTCCGAAACCAATAATATTGTCCGCTATCGTATCAAACATCGTTCCCTATAATTCCAATCTCATCGATACGAGTTCCTGCCAGCCGCTGATGCGGGAACGGAACCCCAAAGGATTGCGGCCGTATTCGACGAAGCCGGCGCTCTCGTACAGCGCGATGGCCTTTGCGTTGTCCGCGACGACTTCCAGTTCCAGCTGCACGTAACCGGCCTTCTTTGCGCATTCGATGCAGGCGAGCGTCATGGCGCGGCCGATGCCGAGCCCCCAGTACGCTTTTTCGACGCTGATGCCGAAACCCGCTCTGTGGCGGATCTTCTCCGCGCGGCTGATGCGGTCGACGCCGGTCATGCCGACGATACGGCCGTCCACCTCCGCGATGATCTCGATCTCATCCGCGCTCTCTTCGCGTCCCTGCAGATACTTCTCCTCCTGTTCTACCGTAAATGTGATCTCCTCCGGATAGGAAAGCAGCTCGTCCGTTTCCGAGTGGGTCAGGATGAAGCAGTCCAGAACCGCCTGCGCGTCTTCCGCCACAGCGTTACGGATGACACATTTCCTGCCGTCTTTCAGTTGTATCGTCTTGTAGTACTTCATAATTGTGCCCCCTTATGAACGTCTTCTACAGCTCCGCGAAGATGGCGGAGCCCTTCGTATCCAGCCACTTCAGCTGGATCAGGCCCAGTACGCCGAACAGCAGGGTCCAGACCGCCAGATACGGCGCGGCGCCGAACTTATGGCCGGCGAACATATACAGGAGGAAGAACACGACCCAGATGCCCCAGCCGCCGAACAGGGAGATCGTGACCGCTCCGCTCTGCTTGATCGGGGCGACTTCATTTGTCCAGTTCAGGACCGGCATCTTCAGGCCGATGACTGTCTCCAGCACCGCGGAGAATGCCGTATAGACCAGCGGCATCACGATGATCAGCAATCTGACTGCCGCACTTGTCTTCAGGACCAGCGCGGCGCAGGCTGCGGCGAACAGCATGGGCAGCCCGGAAAGGATCAGCTGCATGCAGGCCTTGGCGCGGAGCACCTGTTTCGGCTCCACGGGCAGGGACTGCGGGATCCACAGGCTCTTGCCTTCCAGCGAGACCGAAGGCGCCGCCATGTCGTTCATGGCGCTCAGCACGCACAATCCGGTGCAGAGCAGGACCGCGGCGATGTCCGGATAGGCAGGGAAGACGCTGCTGAGGATCTCCGTCACCGTCTGCCCCTTCATCAGCAGCAGCACGCCGCAGAGCGGTATGAGGAGGATGCCGAGACCGCAGTTGAGCATATAGTTCGGGCTGGACGTGAACCGTCCCAACTCCTTGCCGAGCAGCGCGCCGAACACGCTTTTTTCACGGACTGCCTTTTCTTTGTAGCGCACTTTGACCGCGCCGGCGCCGGACCCTGCGATCTGCAGGAAGCTGCGGTGCAGCACACGCCAGACCAGCATGAACAGGATCACCGTGACAGCCAGATAGGCAGCCGCCGCCAGCCAGTCGCCTTCGCCGACACGTCCGAACAGATAGAATACATAGGCAGAGCCTTTGATCTTCTCTCCGTAGTGAGCCGCATTCGCGACGATGTCGCGGATGAAAGCGTTCGCCCGGAAATAGACGAAGTAGTATCCGCCGATGAACAGCAGCGACGCCAGCACCGTCAGGAAGCTCTTGTTTTTGAACTTCAGACTGAGTTTGGCGATGATCCAGCCCAGCACGCAGGAGATCACCAGCACCAGCCCCGTGATGATCACGAACAGCAGGATGCCGCAGACCACCCGGGGCAGTGTCGCTCCCGCCGTGATCCAGTAGACGATCAGGGTCGGCATGAATACGACCGCCGCGTACATGGCGTCCAGCAGATAGACGTTCACCAGGCGCGCCGTCATGATGGTCTTCACCGGGATGGGAAGCGACAGCAGCAGGTCGTTATCCTTCGACAGA
This sequence comes from Bacillota bacterium, assembly GCA_017619985.1. Classification (GTDB taxonomy): domain Bacteria; phylum Bacillota; class Clostridia; order Peptostreptococcales; family Anaerovoracaceae; genus RUG11894. Next base: position 6,461 of record JAFZRG010000013.1, read on the forward strand.
TAGAGCCCCGCATAGGAATTGAACACGCTTCCGAACGCGCCGAGCATGATGGCGATGCCGCCCATCAGCAGAAAGTACAGCCAGCCGAAACCTGCCGCGGTCAACCCGCCGCACATGGAGTTCGCCACGATCGTGAACGTTCCGCCGAGGAAACCGACCATCAGGACGATGAAGAAGATGAAATAGGCTGCGATCGCCCCTTTTGAACGCATCTTATTCTTCTTCGCGTCGTAAAAATACCCCTTGAATACTTCCGCGATCTGCTTTTTCAAAAGCACTTTCAGCATTTATTCCCCCTCCAGTTCCAGGAAGACCTCCTCCAGGCTGTCGTCGCCCTTCACTTCTTCCATCGTTCCCGCTTTGATGAGTTTCCCCTGCTTGATGATCGCGACCTTGTCGCAGAGTTTCTCCGCCACTTCCAGCACGTGCGTGGAGAAGAAAATCGCGCCGCCGTTATCGCAGTGTTCGCGCATCATGCCCTTCAGCAGGTGGGAAGCCTTCGGGTCCAGGCCGACGAAAGGCTCATCCATGATGATCAGCTTCGGACTGTGCAGCAGGCCGGAGATCACAGCGAGTTTTTGCTTCATACCGTGTGAATACGCAGAGATGGGCTGACCCAGGTCGTTCGTCAGCTCGAACAGGTCCGCGTATTTGCGAATCCTCTCCTGGCGCTCCGCCGCGGGGATCCCGAAGATATCCGCGATGAAGTTCAGGTATTTGATCCCGCTCATGAAGTCGTACAGATCGGGGTTATCCGGGATATAGGCCAGTTCCTTCTTGCACGCGACGGGATCGTCCCTGATGGACTTCCCGTTGATCGTGATCGTCCCTTCGTCGAACGGCAGGATCCCCACCACGCTTTTGAGCGTCGTTGTCTTGCCGGCGCCGTTGTGTCCGATGAAGCCGTAGATCTCGCCCGGCTGGATGTGCAGAGTCAGATCGTCGACTGCCCTCTTTTCCCCGTAAGTTTTTGTTAAATGTTCGATTCTCAGCATCTCTTTTCTCCCTTTTTATTTCTTCACCAGTTCCCGGAAGATCGCATCACGGTCATAGTTTCCCTCCGGCAGCCCCGGGATCTCCTTATATGCTTTACAGATGGCAAGACTGACTTCAGTCCCCACGACGAAGATCTCTTCATCCGTATAGGGGCAGTCATCCGTCACGACGAGCGTGGCATAACTGAAGCTGATCAGCCACAGATCGCGGAAGTAGCAGTCCGCCGTATGCGCGTCCATATGGTAGATCCGCATGATCGATTCTCTGGCGAGATCCTGCGAGAACTTCAGGGCTTCTATCGCCCCGCCGTTCGCCGCGCTGGGCTTCGTCAGGAACAGCAGTTTGTACAGTTCCGGCTCTTCTCTCGCAAAGCGCATGTACTGATGCCATACGCCCAGGAAAGGGATCTGCTCTTCCAACCCTTTTACGATGTATCCCCGATAGACTTCTTTGGCCTGTTCGTAAACCTCGGCTTTCAGCGCGTCCATCGAATCGAACCAGGTGAAGATCGGGCCGACCGATACGTTCAGTTCCTTCGCGACTTCCCGCGCGGTGACCGCGTCGATCCCCTTCTGCTTCGCCACGTTCAGCGCGGCGCTGACGATGTCCTTCTTCTGGAATTTAACTTTCGGAGGCATAGTGTACTCTCCTTCCGGTGTATCGATCTGTTATCTAACACCTGTTATTTAACGATTGTTATCTTACACTCCTGTCCCTCCCCTGTCAATAGGTCCTTTGCAACTTTTTGCAATAAAAAACAGTCTGCGGACGGATGTCCGCAGACCGTTTCTTTTCTTACAGAACTAGAACAGCTTCTTGCCCTGGAGCAGGGTACCGAGCAGGGAGGCCATGCCGTCCATGCTGCTGCTCTGCTGAGACGTCTTGCCGGAGGAAGAACCGGTCAGGGCGCCTGCCAGGTTCATCAGCGTACCGAGATCCATGCCGGAGCTCTGCTGCGTCTTCTTGCCGGATGTGGTGCCGGTGAGCGCGCCTGCGAGGCCCAGAATGTCGCCCAGGTCCAGACCGTCGTTCTTCTTTGCGGAAGTGGTCTGCGGCTTGCTGCTGCCGGACAGGGAGTTCGCCATGTTCATGATGTCGGTGAGGCTCATGTTCTGGCTGCTGGTCTTGCCGGAGCTGGTCTTCTTGCCGCCGGTGGTCTTGCCGGTGTTCACGTTGACGCCGGAGAGGCTGGACAGCAGCGCCATCAGGTCGTCGCTCTCGCTGGTCTTGGCCTGTGCGGCAGCCTGCGCGGCCTGTGCCTGTGCGGCAGCCTGCGCGGCCTGCTTTTTCTTCGCGGACGCGATAGCGGTCAGCAGCGCGGGCGCTGCGATGCACATCAGCTTCATCATCTGGGACGAGGACATGCCGGACTGCTTGGCCAGGGACGCGGTCGCCGCCTGGGTCTTTTCCTGGGATCCGTAGATCTTGTCGAGGATCTTGGCGCCGTCCTTTTCGTCGGCGTTCTTGATCAGGCTGACGATGTCCTCGTTGCTCAGTTTGCTGAGATCGTGCTGGTTGAGCGCGTTCAGAAGGCTGGACGCACCGCTCTGAGTGGAAGCGTTCGTCTTCATCTGGCCGAGCATGGAGGGCAGTGCGGACAGCAGAGCAGCCGTCACCTGGTCGTTGCTGGCAGAAGTCTTGCTGGACATAGCGTTGATGCTTTCAGAGGTGCCGAGACCGCTGGCCAGCAGGTTAAAAAGATCCATTGTAGATGCCATATGTTTTGTCTCCTTCTATACTTAAGTATGGAACGTGATGTTCCCGCAAACCGTAAGTTATTCGCCCGAGCCGTTCTGCTTTTCGTCCTTGCCGTTCGCGCAGAAGTCGCAGGGGTCGGTGCGGCCTTCCTCGAAGGCCTGTTCGATGGTGCCCTGGAAGACTTCCTTCGAACGCAGCAGCGCCTGGCAGTCCGGATCGAAGTGATAGGACTTGGAATATTTCGCCCAGTAGCAGGTACCGCCGTAGCCCAACGCCTGCAGTTCTGCTTCGTTCAGGTCGTCGATGGTCACCGGATTGTAGTCGATGGAGAAACCGACCGATGCGACGAGGCACAATGCCGCGACCACGGTCAGGATCTTCTTGAACTTCGGGTCAACGTCCTTCGACGTCAGCAGGATCAGGATGAACGGGGCAAACGCCAGGACGGCCATGAACGCGCCGAACTGGTTCTGCCAGAACCTGCCCGCAGGCGGATCTATGTGATTGGCCTTCTTCCAGAACTGGGCCGCTACGATGCACAGGATCGCGTCCACGATGAGCGCCGCCAGGCAGGGCCACAGGACGACCAGCTTCTTGAACAGGATGATCGCCGCGATCTCGCAGCCGATCGCCAGGATCCAGAGGATGACCGCGATAATGCGTTTGCTCCGTGCGTCCGCTTTGCGCTGGGAATCGGTTTTGGCCTGGTCACGGATATCGGTGATGACCCGGTCTTCTCTGGGTTTTGCTCTTTCTGCCATAAATACCTCCTTTTAAAGTTTCGGACCCGCCGCCACGATGTCCGCGGAGGCTGTGGTGTATTTCTTGAAGTTTTCGATGAAGCCGGTGGCCAGCATCTTTACCTTCTCGTCGTAGGCTTCCTTGTCGGCCCACGTGTTCTTCGGGATGAGGATCTCCGACGGTACGCCCTCCACGGACGTGGGGATCGCTACGCCGAACACGGGATCGGTGACGAATTCCGCCTTTTCGATCTCGCCGGTAAGGGCTGCGGTCACCATGGCTCTCGTAAATCTCAGTTTGATGCGTTCACCCGTGCCGTTCCAGCCGGTGTTCACCAGATACACTCTGGCGCCGGTTTTCTCGATCTTATCCATCAGCATGCCCGCATACAGAGCCGGATCCAGCGGCAGGAACGGTTCGCCGAAGCAGGTGGAGAACGTCGGAACGGGTTCCTTGACCCCGATCTCGGTGCCCGCCAGTTTGCTGGTGAAACCGCTCATGAAGTAATAGGCTGCCTGATTCTTGTCGAGCCTCGAAATGGGAGGCAGCACGCCGTACGCGTCGGCCGTCAGGAAGATGACGGTCTTGGGGATGCTTCCCATGCCGGAAAGCTCGGCGTTGGGGATGTATTCCACGGGATAGCCCACGCGGCTGTTGACCGCAAGGCTGTCGTCGTAAAAGTCGAATTCGCGGGTCTCGGGATCCATCACGACGTTTTCGACGAGCGCGCCGAATTTGATGGCGTTGTAGATCTCGGGTTCGTTCTCCGCGGACAGGTTGATGCACTTCGCGTAGCAGCCGCCTTCGAAGTTGAAGACGGAATCCTCGGACCAGCCGTGCTCGTCGTCGCCGATCAGCTTGCGGTTCGGGTCGGCGGACAGCGTGGTCTTGCCGGTGCCGGACAGGCCGAAGAATACGGCGGAGTCACCGTCCTTGCCGATGTTGGCGGAGCAGTGCATCGGGAAGACGCCTTCCTTGGGCATCAGGTAGTTCATGACGGAGAAGACGGATTTCTTGATCTCTCCGGCATACTGGCTGCCTGCGATCACGACCCTCTTCTTCTCGTAGTCCACAAGGATGGCCGCTTCGGAGCGGGTGCCGTCGATCTCGGGCACGCACTTGAAGCCCGGCGCCGCGATGATCACGAAATCTTCGCGGAAGTTCTCGAGTTGTTCGGCGGTAGGCCGTCTGAGCAGCTGGTGGATGAACATGTTCTGGCTGGCCAGTTCGTTGACGATCCGGAACGCCTTCTGATGCTTGGGATCCGCGCCGGCGAAGCCGTCGAACACGAATACGTCTTTGTTCTGCAAGTACGCGATCACTTTACTGTAGATCGCGTCGGCTTTCTCCTGGGAGATGGGCATATTCACGCTTCCCCAGGCGATCTCGTCATGTACGCCGGCACTGTCGACGATGAATTTGTCCTTTGCGGAACGGCCGGTATATTTGCCCGTTTTGACCACCAGGGCGCCGGTGGTGCTGAGCGTTCCTTCGCCTCTTCTCAGCGCGTGTTCGGTGAGCTGAGCGGGCGTCAGATTGCGGTAAACGGCTTTCGCGTTGATGATGCCCATATCTGCTAATGCAGC
>JAFZRG010000113.1 GCA_017619985.1 Bacillota bacterium
CTGCCATGCGAACGACACGAAGTCGCAGTAATTGCACTTGCGCACGCAGAACGGGATATGCAGATAGAGACCTAGCGGCGTCCTATTTGTTGTCATCATACTTCAGCACCGCCGTAAACGCTTCCTGCGGCACTTCCACCGTGCCGAACTGGCGCATGCGCTTCTTGCCTTCCTTCTGCTTTTCGAGCAGCTTCTTTTTGCGCGAGATGTCGCCGCCGTAGCACTTGGCCAGAACGTCCTTGCGGTATGCCTTGACGGTCTCCCGCGCGATGACCTTCTGTCCGATCGCTGCCTGGATGGGCACTTCGAACTGGTGCATCGGGATGACTTCCTTCAGTTTCTCGCACACGAAGCGCGCTCTGCCGTAGGCCTTGCTCTCGTGAACGATCATGGAGAAGGCATCCACGGGCTCCTTGTTCAGCAGGATGTCCAGTTTAACGAGCTGCGAACGTTCGTAGCGGTCGAATTCGTAATCCAGCGAGCCGTAGCCGCGCGTCTTGGACTTCAGCGCGTCGAAGAAGTCGTAGATGACCTCGTTCAGCGGCATGTCGTAATGCAGCGCCACGCGCTCTTCGGTGATGTATTCCATGTGGGTCATGGTGCCGCGGCGGTCCTGACACAGCGCCATGATGGACCCGACGTAGTCCTTGGGCAGCATGATCGTCGCCTTGACCATGGGTTCCTCGATGTGGTCGTATTCCGTGGGATTGGGCAGGTTCGAGGGGTTCTCGATCATGACTTCCGAGCCGTCGTGCATCACGACTTTGTAGATGACGGACGGCGATGTAGTGATGATCTCCAGGTCGAACTCGCGCTCCAGGCGCTCCACGATGATCTCCATGTGCAGAAGACCCAGGAAGCCGCAGCGGAAGCCGTAGCCCAGCGCCTGCGACGTTTCCGGCTCGAAGATGAAGGCCGCGTCGTTCACCTGCAGCTTCTCGAGGCAGTCTTTGACGTTCTCGTACTTTTCGTCGGGCGTCGGGTAGATGCCGCAGTACACCATGGGCTGCACTTTCTTGTAGCCGGGCAGATGCTCCTTCGCGGGCCGGTCCGCCAGCGTGATGGTGTCGCCCACGCGCGCGTCCCGCACCTGCTTGATGGAGGCGCAGACGTATCCGACGGAACCTGCCGACAGTTCCGCCACGGGCGTCTGGTACGGGGCGTAGACCCCGACCTCCGTCACGTCGTATACGGCGCCGGTGTTCATCATTTTGATCCTGTCGCCGGCCTTCAGGGACCCGTCGAACACTCTCGTATAGATGACGACGCCCTTGTAGTTGTCGTAGTAAGAGTCGAAGATCAGGGCTTTCAGAGGCGCATCCGGGTCACCGGACGGCGCGGGCACCTTCGCGACGATGGCTTCGAGCACGCCGTCGATGTTGATGCCTTCCTTGGCGGAGATCAGCGGCGCGTCGGACGCGTCGAGGCCTATGACGTCTTCGATCTCCTGCTTGGCTTCTTCGGGACGCGCGGAGGCCAGATCGATCTTGTTGATGACCGGCACGATCTCCAGATCCTCGTCCAGCGCAAGGTACACGTTCGCCAGCGTCTGGGCTTCCACGCCCTGGGTGGCGTCCACGATGAGCACGGCGCCTTCACAGGCCGCGAGGCTGCGCGATACTTCGTAGTTGAAGTCCACGTGGCCCGGCGTGTCGATCAGGTTGAAGATGTATTCGTTGCCGTCCTTGGCGTTATAGACCAGGCGGCTCGTCTGCAGCTTGATCGTGATGCCCCGCTCGCGCTCCAGGTCCATGTTGTCCAGGAACTGTTCCTTCATGTCGCGCTTGGCCACGCTGCCGGTATTCTCCAGCAGGCGGTCTGCCAGCGTGCTCTTGCCGTGGTCGATATGGGCGATGATGCAGAAATTGCGGATGTATTGCTGATAGTCTTTCATGGAAATATCCTTTGGCTCATAGTTTCGCATAATAAGTATAGCATAAAACCGTTTTCTATCGTATCCTTATCGCATGATGTTCTCTGCCGCGCGGGCAAAACGACACCGGAGAACAGGACAAGTGACACCTGTCCGTATACGACACCTTCCTTTGGGTAGAATGACACCAAAGGAGAGACCCCATGCAGCGAATTGCAGAACGATTGAGACAACTGAGAGAAAACGCTGACCTGAAGCAGAAGGACGTCGCAGAGGCGATAGGCGTAGGCCTGGACGCATACAAGAACTACGAGACCGCCAGGAGATCCATCCCGGCGGACGTGCTCCGCGAAGCGGCGCGTTTCTTCGGCTACTCCATGGATTATTTGTCCTGCCTGACGGACATCCCCTTTGCCCTGCGAAGCGATTTCGAGGAGCTGGCAGAGCAATACTGCACCCTGACGCGGTACGATCAGGAACGCATCCAGGAGCGCATCATGACGATGCACGAAAGGTATAAACCGCACAGGACGCTGAAAGACAGAAAGTAAAAAGCCCGGGAGACACTCCGGGCTTTTATCGCATTTAACTTATGCGCGTGTGGGGACGGGTGAGATTACTCGGCCTTGGCTTTGTTGAAGGCCTTCGTCAGTCTCGAAACCTTTCTGGAAGCTGCGTTCTTGTGGATGGTTCCCTTGGCGGCAGCCTTCATCAGTTTCTTTTCTGCCAGTGCTAACTTTTCCTTGGCGGTATCGAGATCTCCGGCCTCGACAGCTCTGTCGAAACCCTTGATGATGCCCTTCAGGCTGTTCTTGACGCGTCTGTTGATCGCAGTCTTCTTTTCGATAACACCGATTCTCTTCTTAGCAGATTTGATATTTGCCATTTTTGTTATTCACCCCACTTTACAAAATATCACCAGTAGAGTATACAGGGCGTTCCCGGGAAATGCAAGCACTATTTCTGCGTTCCCGGCTTTTTTCTTTCGTTCTTTCGACCGCTTACCACTCCGTATGGAAAAATTCCCCTCTCGGCGCGTCCGTGCGCTCGTAGGTGTGCGCACCGAACAGGTCGCGCATGCCCTGCAGCAGATTCGCAGGAAGATCTTTGGCGGTCATCCCTTCGGCGTACTGCAGCGCGGCCGTCAGGCACGGCGCGGGGATCTCATTTTCCAGAGCCGCCAGGCAGGCGGCCTTCAGCCCCGGAAGTTCCTGCTGCAGCAGGTTGTGCATCACGTTGGAGAGCATGAGATTCGCCAGATTCTTGTCATAGACGTAAGACTGTTTTATGTCCTCTAACAGATCGCTGCGCAGGATGCAGCCGGCGCGCCAGCAAAGCGCGACTTCTCCGAGGTTCAGATCCCATCCGGACCGGTCGGAGGCAGTCTTCAGCAGGTCGAATCCCTGCGCGAACGCCAGGATCCTGCCCGCATGCAGAGCGTCCTGCAGCAGCTGCAGCACGGCAAAACGCCTGTCTGCCGCGATCACTGCGCCGCCGTACCCCTCTTTCCCGTATTTTTCGGCCGTTTCCGTGCGCAGTTCCTTGCGCGCGGACAGATTTCTCGCCTGCACGGCTTCCGACAGGATGGATACGGGCACGCCCATCTCCATGCCGGCCTGCACGGCCCAGATGCCGGTCCCCTTCTGCTCCGCGGCGTCCAGGATGTGATCCACGAGCAGTGACCCGTCTTCGTCCTTTTTCTGCAGCACCTGCGCAGCGGTCTCCAGCAGGAAGGAAGGCGTCTTCTGCGCCCAGCGGGCAAACGTTCTGCCGCACATGGCGGTGTCCATGCCGAGATGACGGCGCATCAGGTCCCAGATCTCGCAGATCATCTGCATCTCGCAGTATTCGATCCCGTTGTGGACCATCTTGACGAAATGGCCTGCGCCGCCGCTCCCCATCCAGCTGCAGCAGGCTTCTCCGATCTGCGTCCTGGCGCAGATATCCAGCAAAACGGGCATCACGAGGTCTTTGGCGGCCTCGCTGCCGCCCGGCATGATCGAAGGCCCGTTCAGCGCGCCTTCCTCTCCGCCGGAGATACCGCAGCCGACATAGAGGAATCCGGACGATTCCGCGAACTTCAGCCGCCGTTCCGTATCGCTGTAATGCGAATTTCCTCCGTCAATGATCACGTCGCCGGGCGAAAGAAACGGAACGATCTCCTGCAGCGTTTCATCCACCGCGTCTCCGGCTTTGACCATCAGAAGGACCTTGCGCGGCGTATCCAGCTGTCCGCACAGTTCCTGCAGGCTTTCCGCGCTCCGGAAATCCCCGCTGCCGAACTGTTCCATGAACGCAGCCGTTTTTTCCGGGCTTCTGTTGTAAACGCTCACCGTATAGCCTTTGCGTTCCAGGTTGCGGGCGATGCCGCTCCCCATGACGCCAAGGCCGATCACAGCGATATCCGATCTCTCTTTCATCATATCCCCCTACCTTATGATCTGCGCGTTCCCCCGGCAGATCTCCCGGAGCTGCTGCTCCGATGCAGGCTGCGCATAGTCTTCCGGGCTGCTGACCGCCATCGCGGACACTGCCCATCCCAGATCCAGGCAGGTCTCCGGATCGTATCCCTTCAGCAGGCCGTACAGCACGCCTGCGAGATAGCCGTCCCCGCCTCCGATGCGGTCGCAGACGTCCAGTTCGCGCAGTTCTCTGCGGGTCAGCGCTCCGTCTGCCCAAAGACATGCGCCGACGCTGTGCCGGTTCGCGCTCTCCTCCCTGCGGCAGCAGCTGAAGAGCACGTCCGCCTGCGGATACCGTTCATGCAGGCGTTCGATGTATCCCGCCTCTTCGTCCAGATCTTTCGCGCGTCCCTTCCCTTCACAGACCATATAACCAGCGCCGGAAAGGATGTCCGCCAGGCCGCACAGTTCATCGAACAGCGCGAACAGTTCCTTTTCCCTGCCCGCGTGCAGTGACGGACGGTAGTTCACGTCGAAAGAGACCTTCGTCCCTGCTGCCTTTGCGGCTTTCGCCAGTTCCAGGCATGTTTTTCCGGACGTTTCCGAAAGAGAAGCGATGAGTCCAGAAAAATGGAAGATCCTGCAGCCATCCGCTGCGAACAGTTTTTCCGTGTCAAAATCCGAAGCGCAGATGCTGCGTCCGACTTCGCCCGCCCTGTCGTTCTGTACAGCGGGAGGCACGCAGCCGAAGCCGCTGTCCGCGAAATTGATCTGGTGCCGGTATCCCCAGGGCCCGCCCTGCGGCACGTCCGGACCTTCCGTCTCTATCCCTCTGCGGGCCAGTTCCGCCTTGATGTAGCGGGACGTCTCCAGCCCTTCGACGAAGCGGGTCAGCACCTTCGCGCGCATCCCCAGCGACGACAGCGCGGTCAGCACGTTCGTTTCGGCGCTCGTCGCCTGCAGCTGCAGAGGAGCGCCGGAAAACAGAGACTGCCGCCCGGCGGGGCAAAGTCGTAAGCCCATGCTGGAAACGGCAGCGATATCGTATTTGCAGTTGTCACGAAAGACCATGCTTTCCCCTCCTGATCCTGCGCAGCGTCTCAGCCACATTCTCATGCGGAACCGTCCTGGATTCAAAATGACACAGCCGGAACACGAAAGCCATCACGTAGGACTGGCAGGCCGTCGCTACGACAGTGCCGATCCCGTACGGCGCGCCAAGCAGGACGCCGGCCAGGAAGACCGCCATGTCCATCACGAAGCGCACGGTGCCGATGCCGCGGTCCGGAAAACGGTTGCCCAGCACCACCATAAGAGTGTCTCTCGGCCCGCACCCCAGTGCCGGAGCCATGTACACCACCATGCCGTAACCCGACAGAAAACGGCCCAGGACGAGGTACAGAGACCCGATCCACACGGAATCCGTCAGCGGGATGAAATCCAGGTACGCGTGGTAGAGATCGACGATCTTGCCGACCATCACCGCATTGAACAGCGTGCCGAACCCGATCTTGCCGCCCAGCAGCAGGTCGACCGCGATGACGCAGAAACTGACGATGACCGTGCAGTTTCCGAAAGACAGGCCCGTCCGCATGGAAAGACCTGTCTGGAACGTCTCCCAGGCGCCGATGCCGATGGCCGTCGCCTGGACGGTCATGTATGTGCCGGTGCCGCAGAGAAGAAGTCCCAGGATCATGCGGGCGAAACGCTGCGGATAGGAATGACTGGCTGAATAGTCCATGCTTCTCCGTCTATTTCAAGATGCGCTGGAACTGTCTGACTCTCTCCGCCATATCCTCTGCGGAGAAGACCGCGTTGCCGGCCACGAACACGTCGACGCCGGCCTCTTTGAGGGCAGCCGCGTTGTCCAGGTTGACCCCGCCGTCCAGTTCGATCAGCATATCCGGATTCTTCGCCTTGCGCAGCGCGTCCAGCTCGCGGATCTTCTGCCAGCTCGTCTCAATAAACTTCTGCCCGCCGAAGCCGGGGTTGACCGACATCAGCAGTACCATGTCGAGTTCGGGAAGGATATAGTCGAGCGTGGAGAGCGAAGTCGCGGGATTCAGGGCGACGCCGGCTTTCTTCCCCAGCGCCTTGATCTGCTGCACGGTGCGGTGCAGATGCAGGCAGGCCTCTTCGTGGACCACGATGAATTCCGTCTGAGGCAGCGCGAATTCTTCGAGGCAGAGCTCAGGACGCACGATCATGAGGTGGACGTCCAGCGGAAGGTCCGTCGCCTTCGCGATGCTCCGCACGACAGGCTGGCCGAACGTGATGTTGGGCACGAAGCTGCCGTCCATGACGTCGAGATGGACGAAATCCGCCCCGCCTTCTTCCAGTTTTTTCAGCTGCGTTTTCAGATCTGCAAAATCTGCCGTCAGGATGGACGGCGAAAGATAGGCCATGGGTTCCTCCTCAGTATTTCTCCTGCTGCTGCAGGAATTTCATCATGTCTTTATATGACGAGTAGCGCCTGCGGCTAATCGCCTTGTCCGCAGCGGCCTTCGCGACCGCGCAGTCCGGCTCGTCCAGGTGCCGGCAGTTATCGAACCGGCATTTGCCGAGATAAGGCGCGAATTCCGGAAAGTAATGCTGCAACTGGTCTTCTTCGACCTCACTCAGTTCGAAACTCGTAAAGCCGGGCGTGTCGAACAGGCGGAAATCGCCTGCGTCGAACAGTTCCGTATGGCGGGTCGTGTTCCTGCCGCGCATCGTCTTGCGGCTGATCTCGCCCGTCTCCATCGCGTCGTCCTCCAGCAGGACGTTCGCGATGCTGGATTTGCCGACACCGGACGGTCCTGCCAGCGCCGCCTGCGTGCCCTTCAGAAAGCTGCGCAGTTCTTCGACGCCCTCCCCCGTCTTCGTGCTGATGATGAAAACGGGATAGACCGGTCCGTACACGTTGCGGAACCGCTGCAGGATGGCCGGGTCGCCGATGTCCGCCTTGTTGACGCAGACTGCGATGCGGCAGTTCTTCTGTTCCGCCATGACGCAGAAACGGTCCAGCAGCGGAAAGCTCGGTTCGGGTTCCCTGGGGGCCGCGACGAGGATCATCGTCTCCACGTTCGCGACCGGCGGACGGTCGAACACGTTGACCCTGGGAAGGATCTCGTCCACGCTGCCGCTGCCGTCTTCCAGGACGGACAGAGATACGCGGTCACCCGCGAGCGGCGTGATGCCGTCCTTGCGGAAGATGCCGCGGGCCTTGCATTCGTAGACCCTGCGGTCTTCGCCTTCGCCTGCGAGCACGTAATAGAAGCCTGCGATGCCTTTGACGATCGTCCCTGTCAGCTGCGCCATCAGTGGATCTCTCCGGTCTCGAAGTTCACGTCGTATTCGTAGACGAGCGCGTTGTCAAAGAAGACGAGCACTTTGCCGCCGGTCCCTGCGCCTACCGCGCTGAAGGACTCGCCGCCATCGCTCTTATGGCGTTCCGCCTGGCTCACCGGGGTCCTGGGATTGCTCACGGAATCCGATACGGTGACCGTCATCGTGAAGTCCTCGTTCACCGCAGGGCTGTAATCGATCCAGACCGCCACGGTCTTCGTCTCGGGTTCCGGCTCCACCACGGGTTCGGGAGCAACCGGTTCTTTAGAGACGACCAGGTCGATCGTGTCGCCTTCCTGGATGGACATGCCCGGCGCGGGGCTCTGGCTGATGACCGTATCTTCCTTGCGGTTGATGTCCTCCACGTAGGAGACCTCTCCCAGTTTCAGATCGAGCTCCTCGATCTCCTTTTTCGCCTGGGTCAGCGATTTGCCTTCGACGTTGAACTTCGAACGCGCGATGTCCTTTTCGGAACCGAGAGACACGACCAGCGTGATCTCCGAACCGTCCGGATACGGCGTGCCCGCCACGGGGCTCTGGCTGATGACCTGCCCCTTGGGAATGGTCTCGCTGATCTCCTCCGAAACAGTGCCGACCTTGAATTTATACGTCTCGAGCATCGTGCGGGCGTTGGCCAGCGATTTGCCGACCACGTCCGGGACGTTGCCGTCCACCTTGCCCTTGCTGACGTTGACTTCGATGCTCTGGCCGGATTTGATGGATGCGCCCGCGTCGGGCGTCTGGCTCATGATAACGCCTTCCGGCACGTCGTTGCTCGGCAGTTCCATGCCGATCTTCACGTCCAGACCGAACTCCTGCAGGATCTCCTTCGCTTCGTCCAGCGTATGACCCACGATCTCCGGCGCCTGGACGATGTCGCCCGGACGGATCTCGTTCGGGTCGCTGCCGCCCATCATGCTGCGGATGAACGCGCTGGCGGGGATGGCGAGCGCGATGGCTGCCAGGATCAGGATCAGATAGGCCCAGTTGAACCTCTTCTTTCCCTCTTCATCCTCTTCTTCGCCGGTCTTGCGGACGGGCTTGTCGCCGCCGCTCTCTTCCGAGCCTTTTACGCCTTTGGACAGCGCAGGGGTCAGCCCGCTCGGATTCGCCTTCGTCTTCGTGAACTTGACGAACTTCAGGGCGGTGATCATCTCGTCCGCGCTGCGGTACCTGCCGGTCTGCAGCTTGTTCGTCGCCTTCATGACGATCTCTTCCAGATCGAGCGGGATGTCGGGGTTGATCTCCGTCGGAGGCACCATCTCCTCGTTCATGTGCTTGACCGCGACAGCCACCGCCGTCTCGCCGTCGAACGGCACCTTGCCGGTCAGCATCTCGTAGAGAACGATGCCCAGTGAATAGATGTCGGACTTCTCGTCCACGTAGGCGCCTCTTGCCTGCTCCGGAGAGAAGTAGTGCACGGAACCCATGACGGCTTCCTGCTGTTCGCCGACCAGCGTTCCTCCGGTCACCGCCTTCGCGATGCCGAAGTCCGTGATCTTCGCTACGCCGTCCGCCGTGATCATGATGTTGTGCGGCTTGACATCGCGGTGGATCAGCTGGTGCTTATGCGCCATGGACAGCGCGGAAGCGACCTGCTCCGCGATGGCTGCCGCACGGTGCGGATCCAGGGGTCCCTCTTCCTTGATGATGTCGGAAAGCGGTCTGCCCTCGATCAGCTCCATGACGATATAGTAGATGTTGCCTTCTTTGCCGACGTCGTAGACGTTGACGATATTGGGATGCACGAGGCCTGCCGCGATCTGGGATTCCCTGCGGAAGCTCTCGATGAACATCGTGTCTTTCGTATATTCCGGCCGGAGGATCTTGATGGCGACGAAGCGGCTGAGCAGCCTGTCTCTTGCCTTGAAGACGACGGCCATCCCGCCTTCGCCGATCTTTTCCAGCAGCTCGTATCTTCCTGCTAATATTCTGCTGCCCATACCCTATCCCCCTATCCGGATGCAGACGACGGAGATGTTGTCCTTGCCGCCTGCCTCATTTGCTTCTTCCACGAGCCTCTTGGCCAGATCGTGCATCGAATCGTAATCCGACGCCAGCCGGAGGATCTTATCCGCGCTCACCTCGCCGTACAGGCCGTCCGTGCAGAGGAGGATCACGTCTCCGGGGCAGGTCTCGAAGCGGTAGAAGTCCGGTTCGATCGCCGATTCGCCGCCGATGGCCTTCGTGATCATGTTGCGGTCCGGATGCGTCAGGGCTTCTTCCTTGCTCAGCAGTCCGGAACGGAGCATATCCTGCACGAGCGTGTGGTCTTCCGTCAGCTGGCGCATGACCCCCTCACGAATGAGATAGGCCCTGCTGTCGCCTACGTTCACGATGTAGCAGTCTCCGGCATCCAGATAGCACAGGACCGTCGTGGTCGCCATGCCGGTGTTGCCCTCTTCCTCCAGCGATTTGTGATAGATGAGCTCGTTGGCGCCCTGGAAGCAGTCCAGGAAGTACTTGCGGAGCGCTATCTTGCTGGTGACTTCCGAGATCGGATGCATCGCCACATACTGCGCGATGTAGCCGACCGCCATCCGGGAAGCCAGTTCGCCGGAATTGTGGCCGCCGACGCCGTCCGCGACGATGTAGATCTGCTGGGCGGGCATCACGAAGAGTGAATCTTCGTTGCCGCTGCGCATGTTCCCCTTATCCGTTTTGAATCCTACGCTGATCATAAAGTATTTTTCCTCATAAGGCAGTAATAGAAACCGTCCCCCTTGGGACCGTCGAGAAACTCTCCGGTAAAGATCTGTCTTTCGCAGATCTTTTCGAAACCTCCCTGCTGAAGGAACGCTTCCGTGACCCGTTCATTTTCCGCCGGGTCCACGGTGCAGGTGCAGTACATGAGCCGTCCGCCGGGTCTCGTGAAAGCGCCGGCGTTCCGGAGGATCGCTGCCTGGAGCGCGGGGAGCGCTTTCGCGTCTTCCTCCTTCAGGCGGAGCTTGATCTCCGGTTTTCTGCGCAGCACGCCCAGGCCGCTGCACGGAACGTCGCACAGCACGGCGTCGTAAAGGCCTTCCTCCTCCTGCGGCGGAGCAGCCGACGCGTCGCGCACGCAGGTGCGGATGACGGAGATCCCCAGGCGCTTCGCCTCCTTTTCCACGAGCTGCAGTTTCGCTTCGTGGATGTCGCAAGCCAGGATGCTGCCCTCGTTCTCCATAAATTCGGCCATGGCGCAGGTCTTGCCGCCCGGCGCCGCGCACATGTCGAGGACCGTTTCCCCTTTTTGCGGGTGGAACACGTTCATCGCTTCGATCGCGGAGGCATCCTGGACGGAGAATCGCCCTTCGCAGTAGTCTTCCGACTCCGCGATGCCGCCGGAGGTATCGAATTCATAGGCGTTCCCGACCTTCAGCCGGTTGCGCCGCAGCACGAGCGGAGCGTTTTCAAGGCTTTCCGCCAGCTGCCATTCGGCACGTTCGCGTCCGTAGGCATCCAGCCAGAGCTTCACGATCCAGGGCTGACAGGAATAACGGACCGAAAGGTACTCCGCCAGGCTGTTTTCATCCTCCGGATCGTACGCCGGATACCGCAGTTCCTTTCCCTCGCGGATAAAAACGCGCAACACCGCGTTGATGAATCCTTCGCCGCCTCTGGCCACGTCTTTCGCCAGGGTCACGGTCTCATCGACCGCCGTGTAATCCGGGATGTCTTCACAGAAGGCAAGCTGGTAAAAACCCAGGCGCAGCAGGATCTTCTGCTTCGTCTTCAGCCCCGGTTTCTTCAGAAACCGCGCGATCTGATAGTCGAGAAACAGTTCATTCTTCAGCACGCCGTGCACGAGACGCCGCACGAGCGCGGGATCCGCGTCTTTGGCGTGCCCGAGCCTGCGGTTCAGCAGGATGTTGGAATACGCCCCTTCGCTCTCCACGCTCTTCAGGATGTCGAACGCGATGCGACGGGAGTTGTCCGTCATCTGCGGTTGCCTCTCAGGGCGAGCATTCTCAGCAGGTTGGCCACGGCCGTCGCGAGCGCTGCCAGATACGTGAGCGCCGCCGCGTCGAGCACCTGTTTGGCTGCTGCGTGTTCCTCATCGCTGGCGAAGCAGTTCAGGGCTTCGAGCTGGATGAGAGCTCTCTTGCTGGCGTCCAGTTCCACGGGCAGCGTGACCAGATGGAACAGCACGACGCCGAGGAACATGAAGATGCCCAGGTTGAACAGGAATCCGCCGCTCTGCCCCATCATCAGTCCGACGAGGAGCAGAGGCCAGGACAGCATGGATCCGATGTTCGCCACAGGCACGATGCTGTTGCGGAAGTTGAGCAGCGAATAGCCGGAGGCATGCTGCAGCGCGTGACCGCACTCATGCGCAGCGATCGCCATGCTGGCGATGGTCGGCAGTTCGTAGACCTGCGCAGACAGGTTCATCGTCCCCTGCTGGGGATTATAGTTGTCTGTCAGCGTGCCTTCGATCTCGTTGATGGGGATCTGCAGGTCGTTGAACTGCAGGATGCGGCTGGCAGCTTCCGCTCCGGTGATGCCCCGGGCGTTCCGTACGTTCAGATAAGTCCGGTAAGCGCCCTGGACTTTGCTCTGCGCGTAGATCGACAGAAGGATCGCCGGGATCAGCAGGATCATTGAAGAATAATATCCGTACATGAGTAACCTCCTTTACAGAGAATTAACACTTTATTTTATCCCAAAACGGTTCCAATTTCAACCGTATGGCCCAGCAGGAAGGCGCCGGCGTCCATGGCCTTTTTGCCCGGAAGCTGCACCGTTTTGAGCATCAGAACGTGCCCGTCTCCGCAGGCGGCGCCGATGCCGTCTTTGCCGGCGGACACGACGGTGCC
>JAFZRG010000114.1 GCA_017619985.1 Bacillota bacterium
AATTCCATGGCGACGGAAGCCATGCTCAAGGGCGGCGCGCCTGCCGCGGCCACCGGCGAGAATCCGGTGATCGTGAACGCGGCGAAAGCGGACGTCATCGCGGGACCCATGGGCATCATCGCGGCCAACGCCCTGCTGGGCGAGGTCACGCCGGCCATGGCCCTGGCCATCTCCGAGAGCCCTGCTCTGAAGGTGCTGATCCCGGTCAACCGCTGCGGCATCTTCGCTGCCGGCACCGAGGACAAGACCCCCTCGCAGTACATCGAATCCGCCGTCAGGAAGATCGCGGAGGTGTGCCGCTAGACCAATCCGTTCTTCACGGCCCACAGGGCCGCGTTATAATCCCGTCCTACAGACCCCCGGGCAGGCGCTTCCGCAAGCGGCCGCTCCGCGGTCTGTTTTTTTATGGTATCGCACAGGCCGAAGAACACGGACTGCCGCGAATACTCGCCCAGGTTTTCCAGGCCGGTCTTGACCACCTTCCAGGACAGACCCTTCGTCCACAGCTTCTTCAGATCGACGTCGAGCTTCGAGACGTCCAGCGCGGCTTTGGCTTCCGCGATCTCATATTCCAGCGCGCTGCGATACGACTGCTTCGAATAGATGACCCCGGAATCCAACCCGAAGATCTCCCCGGTCCGCTCCGCGGCCGCCAGGGTCCGCTGATCCATGGACCCCTTCATGAACGTGTACGTCTGCCCGTCGAACGCGCCGTAGATCTTCATGGTGTCCAGGTAGCCCATGCGCAGGATGCGGCGGGTGTTGTCGGGATCGAACACGACGAAAAGGCCCAGCTCGTCCGACGGTTCGATCATCGTCAGGCGGGACCCTGCTGCTTCGACGTCGGCGCCCTGCACCCGGCCCACGGCTTCGAGGTTCACCGCGATGATGCGGTCCGCGCCTTTCTCCAGCGCCATCCGGATGGGGATGTAGTCGTAGAACCCGCCGTCCAGATACCTGCAGCCGTCGATCTCGTAGGGCTTCACCACCGGATAGCACGAGCAGCTGGCCAGCACGTAGTCCATGAGCTTGCCCTCCGGCACGTCCTGCTTCCACAGGTACAGCGGCGTCCAGGTGTCCGGATCCATGGAGGCTTCCGCGTTCATCTTCACGGTGCACAGGCCGAAATCGGTCGCAGAAGCGCGCACCTCGTCCTCCGGGAAGTCCTGCATCAGGATGTCCTTGATCCCGGTAAAGCTGCCTCCGCCTTCCTGCAGCGCGCGGTCGAAGTCGAAGACTTCCTCCGTCTTCATGTCCAGCCACATGTCCCGGGCCTTCTCGAACGACCCGAGCGCGATGATGTAGGCGTTCATGGCGCCGATGGACGTGCCGCAGACCATGTCGATCTGCACGCCCAGTTCGCGCAGCGCCTGCCAGACGCCCATCTCGTAGGCGCCTCTCGCTGCGCCGCCGGACAGCACGAGCGCTGTCTTTTCCTGCGGGGAAGGGATCTCCGTCTTTTCCCGGGCCTTCTGGGCCGCTTTTTTCACGATTTCCGAGCTTTTTCTGGCCTCGTCGATAAATCCGCCGGTCTTCGTCTTTTTCAGGCTGTTTTCGCCTTTTTTCATGAGTTCGGCCAGCGCGGCTTCCGCGTTTATTCTACGTTCAGGCATTCGCCCAGCACCTCCCCGATCGGGTCATGGATGACGAGATCCGCGCGGGCGTCCGCCGCAGTCTCGGATTTGTTGAGGATCACGAGCTTGTCGCCGTGGAAGTAGTGCACGAAGCCCGCCGCCGGATACACGACCAGCGAGGTTCCGCCGATGATCAGCACGTCCGCGTCGGAAAGCGCGCTGACCGCGCCGCGGATGCAGGTGTCATCCAGCATCTCGCCGTACAGCACGACGTCCGGCTTGATCGTGCCGCCGCAGCTGCACTTGGGCACGCCGTTCTCGCAGTTCGCCTCGTCGAGGATATAGTCCAGGCCGTATTTCTTATGGCAGCGCATGCAGGTGTTGCGGTGCACGCTTCCGTGCAGCTCGTAGACCCGCTTGCTGCCCGCCATCTGGTGCAGGCCGTCGATGTTCTGCGTGACCACCGCCAGCAGCTTGCCCTGCTCTTCGAGCTTCGCGAGCGCCTTATGCGCGCGGTTCGGCTTAGCCCAGGTCGCGATCAGGTTCTTCTTGTAGTAATCGAAGAACGTGACCGGGTCGCTGTCGAAGAAATCGATGGACAGCATCTCCTCCGGGCTTCTTTTGTAGTTGTTCAGCGCGTGGTAAAGGCCGTTCTCGCTGCGGAAATCGGGCACGCCGCTCTCCGTGGATACGCCGGCGCCGCCGAAGAAGACGATGCGCTGCGCCTTGTCCAGTATCTCTTTCAGTTCCTCGTACATAGACTGCTCCTTTCCTGAGAAAGCAAAAGCGGCCTCGAAAGGCCGCTTTTCCCGGATGTGTGTATCTTTATTGTATAGAAGGAAAACTATCGGGAGGGACTCCTCCCACTCTTTGCTGCTTGCTACACGTACAGAATAACGGCCTTTTGTGTGTTTCGTGTGAAGCGTTCGTGGGAATTGTCTTCATTTAACGGAAAATCCGTCCTAATCCAGGATATTTTTCCGGTACGTCCTGTACAGCTTCTCCAGTTTCTCGATGCTCGCCTGCGCCGCCAGCTGCATGTCGGAAGCGGTATCGTAGTCGCCCGCGTCCAGCGCGTCCTCCAATTTGGACAGGAAGCACTTGTGGTGCAGACCGTCCTGGATCATGTCCTTTCTCAGCTGGCAGATCTCCTCCCAGCGCTGCTCGTCGAGCTGTTTGCAGTTGTTGCTGTCGTGCACCTTCTTCAGTTCGTGCACGCGCTCCGCCCACTGGGGCACCAGCCGGTCGCGCAGGGACAGGGACCACTGTTCGATGACGGACGCTTCGAACGACTCCAGATCGATCGGAGCGAACGCATTGCCGCGCAGCAGCACCTGCAGCTTTTCCGGATACTCGCGGAACGAGCACAGGTTCTCCCAGACCGTGCCGGGGCACTTGCCGAAGAGCTTTAAGCGCTCCTCCTGCGTGTAGTCTTCGAAGATGTTGTTCTCCGCCCGGTACACTCTGTCCTTTTCGAGATAGAAGTCCTCTTCGCCGTACGCCTTCGAAATGGACGCGCACAGTTCCTTAGGCGTCTTCTTCGCCTTCAGCGCGGCTTCCAGGCCGTCCAGCATGGCCAGATAGCCGGCCGCCAGCACCAGGTAGGTGTTGCTCTTGGGGTTGGGCGCCCGCATCTCGAAGCGGGTGGCCAGGGCGTTGCGGGGGTCACGGATGAGCCCCAGCAGCACCGTGCGGTTCCGGGAAGGCTTATCCACCCCGTGCCCCAAAGCCGTGCAGATGGAGACCGGGGCCTCGAAGCCCGG
>JAFZRG010000115.1 GCA_017619985.1 Bacillota bacterium
CCTGCTGCACACGAGCGAATCGCTTGGAGGTTCGATACGCGTCGGCATGGTCGAGTCGCTGTTCCACGCGATCGGGGAAGACCTGATCCGCGAGTATCACAGGCAGTTTCCGCGGGTCACGATGGACATCGTCGTGGACGGCACGTCCGTGCTGAAGGAGCGGCTGCGCCAGGACACGCTGGATCTGGCCTGCCTGATCGACGATCCCCTGGATCCGGACGAATGGCAGATCTTCTGCGCCGCCGGGACGAAGGTCGTTGCCGTGGTCAATCCGTCCCATCCCTTCGCGGACAAGAAAAAAATAAAACCGGAGGAGATCTCCGGTCATGAGCTGGTGATGATGGAGGCGACCGCCCCCTACAGCATCGGTTTTATGAATTCCATGGCGAAAAAGCATCTGGATACGAAGCCTTTCCTGACCCTGCAGAGCGCGGACACCGCCGCCGACATGGCGGAGCGGGACGAGATCATCGCGGTCATCCCGTATTATACCGCCGCAGGCGCGATCCGGGAGGGCAGGCTGTGCGCGCTGGATATCGCGGGGTTCGATCTGACCCAGGACGTCCAGGCCGTGCTGCACCGCGACAAGGTGCCCGTGCCGCAGCTGCGCGGCTTTGCCGACATCTTCCGGGAGAAGATCGATACGCTGATGCGCTAGATCTCCCCGTCCAACAGTTCTTCCAGCCGGGCCAGGGCTCTCGCTCTGTGCCCGATCTCATTTTTGACTTCCACGCCGAGCTGCGCGAACGATTCGTCCCGGCCTTCCGGGATGAAGATCTTGTCGTATCCGAAGCCGCCTTCGCCGCGCTCCTCGAACGCGATGCGGCCCGGGCAGATACCCTCCGCGACCAGCGTCTTGCCGTTGGGCCAGCACAGGGTGATGCAGCAGGTGAAGTGCGCCGTTCTCCGTTCTTCGGGGACGCCTTCCAGGTCGTCGAGCAGCTTTCTGCGGTTGGCTGCGTCGTCGCCGTGCACGCCGCTGTAGCGGGCGGAATGGATGCCCGGCGCGCCGTCCAGACAGTCGACGCAAAGGCCCGAATCATCCGCGATGCAGGGCCTGCCCGTCAGGGCCGATACCGTGTGCGCCTTGATATACGAATTCTCGGCGAACGTTTCACCGTTCTCTTCGATTTCGAGATCTCCCAGGCCGGCTTCGGCCATGGAGATCAGCTCCTGTCCGTACTTTTCCGTGATCTGTCTCAGTTCTTTCAGCTTCCCCTTGTTCTGGGTCGCCGCGATCATAATATTCTCCACGTTGCTCTCTCCGTTACCGTCCGATATATGCTATAATGAATCGTTATGATACTGATAATATAACCGAGCGGCGCGGAAACTGCAAGCCGCGCTGCCCGGACCGGATCCCGAAGGGGAGGGGCCATAGAGAAATGAGAACGATGAAGAGAATGCTGGTCATAGTGTTGGTCTGCGCGGTCATGCTGGGGGTCATGCCGTTGCACGCTTTCGCGCTGAGCCCGTATCCGAAGCTGGAAGGGTCAGCCGCGATCCTGCTGGATATGACGACGGGGGATGTCCTGTACGAACTGAATGCGGACGAGCGCCATTATCCGGCGAGCACGACGAAGATGATGACCGGCCTTCTGGCCATAGAGAACCTGAACCTGGAGAACGACATCACCGTGGACGCCGAAGCGGCTTCCACGCCCGGCAGCGGCATCAAGCTGAGGGAAGGGGAAGTCATGAACGCGGACGTCATGCTGCACGCCATGCTCATCCCCAGCTCGAACGACTGCGCCGTCGCCATCGCGAAAGCGGTCTCGGGAGGCGTCGACAACTTCGCCGTTCTGATGAACGCCCGCGCCAGGGAACTTGGTTGCAAGGGGACGAATTTCGTCAATCCCAGCGGCCTGCACGAGGACGATCACTACACCACGGCGAGGGATCTCTCCATCATCGCCATGGCCTGCATGAAGAACGAGCATTTCCGCGAGATCGTCGGCAATGCCGAATATACGGTGCCCGAGACGAACCGCAGCGAAGCGCGGGAGCTCGTCTCCTCGAATCTTCTGCTGTGGGACGAGCAGGAGCGCCACAAGATCTACGTGGGCAACGACCTGCGCTATCCGAAGTATGAAGGCACGTTCGGGGTCAAGACCGGCTATACGCCCCAGGCGGGCGGATGCCTCGTCGCAGCCTGCGAACGCAACGGAACGAAGCTCCTGTGCGTCGTCATGGAAAGCTCGGACATGGGCCGCTTCGCGGACGCCATCAAGATGTTCGAGTGGGGCTTCGAGAACTATAAGACCTATACCGTTCTCCACGGCGGATACAGCTTCGGCAACGTCAAGGTCCGCCACGGGGAAGTCAACAAGGTGGAAGCGGTACTGCTGACGGACGTGGCCTACACGCTGCCGGCGGACGCTTCCGTGGAGATCATGAGCGCGCAGGCCGTGCTGCAGGAAAAACTGACGGCGCCGGTCAAGAAGGGCGATGTCGTCGGCACGATCACCCTGTACGAAGGGGATGAACCGGTCGGCACGTACCAGGCTGTTGCCGCAAAGTCCGTGCCGGAAGGCGGACTTCTGTCTTATTTCGGCATCGAGGATTCCGCGGCGAAGGTGATCCGCAACGTGATCCTGGCGGTCCTCGGAGTCGCTTTCCTGGCGATGGTCGTCTATGTGCTGGTCATGCGGCGCAAGACGAAGATCAAGAAGGCCCGCAAAGCCGCGAAAATGAAAGCGAAAGAGGAAGAGGAATCCGTCCGCCGCGCCGAATGGGAACGCTACTACGAAGGCAGCAAGTACCGCAGCCCGCGCGATGAGACAGACGAGGAGCTTTAGTGTTCGATATCCAGACGGAACTGAAGAAATTGCCCGATTGCCCCGGATGCTATCTGCATAAGGACGCTTTCGGGCAAATTATCTATGTGGGGAAGGCCGTATCGCTGAAAAACCGGGTGCGGCAGTATTTCCAGTCGCCGAAAAACCAGCCGCCCAAGGTGCGGCGTATGGTGAAGGATATCGCAGAATTCGAATACATCACGTGCGGCAGCGAGATGGAAGCGCTCATCCTTGAATGCAACCTCATCAAGAAGCACAAACCGAAATACAACATCCTGCTGCGCGATGACAAGACGTATCCTTACATTAAGGTGACCCTCGGAGAGGAGTATCCGCGCATCCTGAAGACCCGCCGCATCGTCAATGACGGCTCGAAATATTTCGGGCCCTACGCGGACGCGGGGGCGGTCAACACGATCATCGATCTGCTGAATTCCGCCTATTCCCTGAAGCGCTGCAGTGCGACGGATTTCGGTCCGAACTTCTCGCCCTGTCTGAACTACCACATCCATCAGTGCCGTGGCATCTGCCGCGGAGACGTGTCGAAGGACGAATACGCGAAGGCCGTCGAGAAGGCCGTGGATTTCCTGCAGGGCAGGAACAACGACCTTCTGCACATCTTCAGGGAGAAGATGAAGAACGCCGCTGAAGCCATGGAATTCGAGCAGGCGGCGACGTACCGGGACAACATCGAGGCCATCAAAGCCATCACGGAAAAGCAGCGCGTCGTGCTGCAGCATCCCGAGGATCTGGACATCGTCCTGCTGTCGGCGGGGCTTTCCGG
Source organism: Bacillota bacterium (assembly GCA_017619985.1). Taxonomy (GTDB): domain Bacteria; phylum Bacillota; class Clostridia; order Peptostreptococcales; family Anaerovoracaceae; genus RUG11894. The sequence continues at coordinate 3,583 of JAFZRG010000115.1, forward strand.
GGCTCATGCCGTGCTGTTCACCGTGCGCGAAGGCAAACTGTCCGGCCGCGAGAGCTTCTTCCTGGGCGATATCCACGAGGAGAAGAGGGAAGCGGTCGTCGCGGAGTTCATCAAGCAGTACTATTTCGCGAACGTCATGATCCCGAAGGAGATCTTGGTGACGAAGCTGCCGGACGATGCGGAGCTGCTCGCGCAGTGGCTGTCGGATCAGCGCGGTTCGAAGGTGACCCTCCTGGCGCCGGCGCGCGGCGAAAAGCGCGCGCTGCTGGAACTCGTCCGCAAGGACGTGGACGAGATGGTCAAGGACCTGGACGAGCGCGCGAAGCGCCAGATGGAGAAGGAACAGGCTGTGAAGTCGGGCCTCGCCGACGTGTTCGGTACGGAACTGGCGGAGAAGATCCACAGGGTCGAGGCCTACGATATCTCGAACATCAACGGCGTGGATTCCGTGGGCGGCATGGTGGTCTTCCTGGACGGAAGACCGTTCAAAAAAGCCTACAGACGCTTTAAGATCAAGACCGTAGAGGGTGCGGACGATACGGGGAGCCTGCAGGAAGTGCTGTTCCGGCGGTTCCGCGAGGCCATTAACGGTAATCCGGGTTTTGTCGACCTGCCCGATCTCATCCTCATGGACGGCGGTCTCGGCCAGGTGCACGCTGCGCAGGCGGTTTTGAACGCTCTGAAACTCGATATCCCGGTCGCCGGCATGGCCAAGGACGACAAACACCGCACGCGTGCCCTGATCTATCAGGATGAAGAGACGCCTCTGAAGCCGCATCCGCAGCTGTTCGCCTACGTCGGCGCGGTGCAGGAGGAAGTCCACCGCTTCGCGATCGAATACCACCGCAAGCTGAGGGGCAAGGAGCTGACCCGCTCCGTGCTGGACGGCATCCCTGGCATCGGCGAGAAGCGCAAGCTCGCGCTGCTGTCCGAACTCGGGTCCGTGGATGCGATCAAAGCCGCGACGGTCTACGAACTGTCGGAAGTTCCCGGCATGAACCTGCGCGCCGCGGAGAGCGTGCACAAATACTTTGCAGACAAACAGGATTCGTGATAAAATATCATAAATTCTTTTATCAACTGTCTAATCATCTTTTTAAATAACGGAGGATAACACAATGTCAGACGAAACCAAGCGCATCGAAGACGAAGAAATGGACATCATTACCCTTGAATTCGACGACGGTACGGAAGTGGAAGCGGAGATCATGGGCATTTTCGATGTGCCTGGCCTCGAAGGCAAGGAATACATCGCGCTGATCCCCGACGATGATACGGACGACGTCTATATCTACGGATACAGGGAACTCTCCGAAGAGGAATTCGAACTGATCGACATCGAAGACGACGCGGAATTCGAAAAGGTCGTCGAGGAATTCGATAAGATCACGGCGGAAGAATAGGTTTTTGCAAAGACGGCCGGGCAGAGCGATCTGCCCGGTTTTCTCGTTAAGGAGGAATTATGTTAGACGGAAAAGGATTCGATTCCTGGGCTTACGAATACGACGAAGACGTCAGAACGACCGACGAAAGGGGAGACTATCCCTTTGCCGGATACGCGGACGTGCTGCACATCATCGAAGAGAGAGTGCTGGCCGGCGGACCGTCTGATGTGTTGGACGTGGGTTTCGGCACTGCTGTCCTGACGAAGCGCCTTTACGATGCCGGCTGCCGCATCTGGGGCCAGGATTATTCGAAAACGATGATACAGATCGCGCAGGAGAAGATGCCAAAAGCCGTGCTCTGCTTCGGCGATCTCGGGCTGAGCCTCCAGCCGCCCGTCCTCGCGCAGCGCTACGACAATATCGTGGTCACTTACGCGCTGCACCACTTTACGCTGCAGGAAAAGTGCATCCTGCTGAGAAGGCTGCAGCTGTGCCTCAAGCCCGGTGGGACCATCTATATCGGCGACATCGCCTTTGCCGACGCGGAGGACGAAGCCACCTGCCGCGCGCGTTTCGCGGACGAGTGGGATGACGACGAGATCTACATGCATTTCGACGAGATGAAGGAGTTTTTCCCGGCGATCACGTACGAGAAGATCTCGCATTGCTGCGGTCTGTTCACGCTGCAATAAAAGAAAACGCAAAATACAGCAGAAATCGTGAAAATACTTCTTTACTTTAGCGCAGTAGAGTGATAGTATGGTAAAGTAATTTTCCCGATTCAGGAGGTTTGCTTTGGATCCCATAACGGCAACGCTCAGCAGCGAAGAAAAGATCGTGTTCGAACTGAGGGCTCTGTACCAGCAGTCCGGATACTCCAAATACAAGATGAGCAAGTTCGAAGAGTACGATCTCTATGCGAACAACAAGGATTTCCTCGTTTCCGACCACATCATCACGTTTACGGATACGAACGGAAAGCTCATGGCGCTCAAACCCGACGTGACCCTTTCCATCGTCCGCAGCAGCAGGGACGGCAGTGCGCTGCGCAAGGTCTACTACAACGAGAACGTATACCGCGTATCGCCGCGCAGCAAGAGCTTTCAGGAGATCATGCAGACAGGTCTGGAATGCATCGGACCCATCGACGACGCCTGCGTGCTCGAGGTGGTCGAACTGGCGAGGAAGAGCCTGGCGCTCATCTCGGACGATTTCGTCCTGACGGTCTCCGACCTGGATCTGCTGTCCGCAGCGCTCGATGCGCTGCAGGTGACCCCGGAAGCCAGGGCCGCGATCCTGAACTGCGTGGCAGGGAAAAATCCGGACGAGCTGAAGCGTCTGTGCGAAGAGTACGGTGCGGATCCGGAAGCGGCGGTGTTCCTGCAGGCCATGGCGGCCGTCAGCGGGGAGCCGGAAGAAGCACTTGCCGAACTGCAGGCCATCGGGTTCAGCGCGGAGAGCCTCGCGCCGCTGAAGAAACTGACGGAGAGCATGGCGCGCATCGGAGAGAGCGAAGGCCTTCGCGTCGACCTGTCCCTCACCGGCGACATGAACTACTATAACGGCATCGTCTTCCAGGGCTACGTGAACGGCATCCCGTCGGCGGTGCTGTCCGGCGGCCGTTACGACAGGCTGATGCGCAAGATGGGCAAACGGTCCGGCGCGATCGGTTTCGCGGTCTACATGGATCTGCTGGAGCGCTATTACGCGGATCTCGAGGAGAGCGAAGCACCCGGAACTGCTGCGGGTCCCGTGGCGAAGGATATGATCAACGTCGCGCTGCCGAAAGGGCGCATGGGCGAAAAGGTGTACCGCTTCTTCGCGCAGGCGGGGCTGGAATGCCCGGACATCCTGGAGGACAACCGCAAACTGATCTTCGAGAACGGAGAGACAGGCGTGCGGTACTTCTGGGTCAAGCCGTCGGACGTCGCGGTCTACGTCGAGCGCGGCGCCGCGGACATCGGTGTCTGCGGCAAGGACATCCTGCTCGAAAACGAGCCGGACGTCTACGAACTGCTGGATCTCAAGACGGGGATCTGCCATATGTCGGTCGCGGGACCCGCGGACTTCAAGGATGATCCGCGCAGGACGCTTAGGGTCGCGACGAAGTTCATGAACATCGCTACGGACTACTATGCGAGACTGGGCCGCGATATCGATATCATCCATCTGAACGGATCCATCGAACTGGCTCCTCTGCTGGAGCTTTCGGACGTGATCGTCGACCTGGTGGAGACCGGCACGACGCTGCGGGAGAACGGGCTGAAGGAGATCGAGACCATCCTTCCCGTCAGTTCCCGGCTCATCGCCAACAAGGCAAACTTCGAATTCAAGAGCGAGGCTATCGGCCGCATCTGCGCGGCCCTCGCGAAACAGGTGAAAACGGATGATTAGGATCATGAAGATCGGGGAAGTCGCCCCGGAAGAGATATTCGCGCGTTTTGAGCCCGCAGTGGACGTGGAAAGCGTCGTGGCGGACATCATCGCGGACGTGCGGGCAAACGGCGACAAGGCGCTGTACGCCTATGCGAAAAAGTTCGACAGGGCGGAGCTGAAGTCGCTGCAGGTGAGCGCGGACGAACTGGAAGAAGCATTCGACTCGGTCGAGCCGGAGTTTCTGGACGTGCTGAAGGAGGCGGCGGAGAACATCCGCGCGTTCCACAGCAGACAGGTCCGGAACAGTTTTCTCATCAACGATAAACCCGGCATCGTCATGGGCCAGAAGGTGATCCCGATGGATCGCGTCGGCATCTACGTACCGGGCGGCACAGCGGCGTATCCGTCCACGGTGCTCATGGATTCCATCCCGGCGAAGATCGCGGGCTGCGGCGAAGTCGTCATGGTGACCCCTCCGGGTCCGGACGGCTGCATCAACCCCGCCATCCTGGCTGCCGCGAAGCTCGCCGGCATCGATAAGATCTTCAAGGCCGGCGGCGCGCAGGCGATCGCCGCGCTGGCCTACGGGACGGAGAGCATCCCGCGGGTGGACAAGATCGTCGGCCCGGGCAACGCGTTCGTCGCGGAGGCGAA
>JAFZRG010000116.1 GCA_017619985.1 Bacillota bacterium
CCGGACGTCATCGTAAAGGCGGTCGACCGCGCGTCGCTCGAACAGGGAGCCGCCATCTGTCAGGAACTTGCCGGCAGACCCGAATGGACCGGCATCACCGCGGTGCAGCAGGGTCACGTTCTGCTGATCGCGGAAGATCTGCTGAATACGCAGGCAGGTCAGATCGGAGCCATGCTCTACCTGGCGAAACTCATGTATCCGGATCAGATGACGGACGTCGATCCGGACGAAGCGCTGCGCGCGCTCACGGAGGAAGCTTCCGGCACGGCCGTGTCCGGGCGCTATGTATACGGACTGTGACGCGAAGGGAGGAACGTTTCTTTTGAACACACGCATGCAGAAGATGATCTATTCCGCCCTGTATCTGGCGGTCGCGCTGGTCCTGCCCTTCGTGACGGGCCAGATCCCTGAGATCGGTTCGATGCTTTCCCCGATGCATATCCCCGTGCTGCTCTGCGGTTTCGTCTGCGGCTGGCAGTGGGGCCTGGGCGTCGGTCTGATCGCGCCTTTGCTGCGCTCCATGCTGTTCGGCATGCCGCCCCTGTATCCGACGGCGATCGCCATGACGTTCGAGCTGCCGGTCTACGGCGCCGTCGCAGGGATCCTGTACCGCCTGCTGCCGAAAAAGACGTGGGCGATCTACGTCTCGCTCATCACCGCCATGATCTGCGGACGCGTGGTCTGGGGCGCGGCCCGCTACGTGCTGGCAGGTCTTTCGGGTACGGAATTCCCGATGTCCGCATTCCTGGCCGGCGCGGTCTTCAACGCGGTCCCCGGCATCGTCCTGCACATCATCCTGATCCCGGTCCTGGTCCGGGTCCTGCAGAAGGCGGGTCTGATGCTGAACGAAGAAAAATAAGGAGAAACGGATGGAACTTTTAAGAACGGAACTGGATCTCGGCCTTGCGCAGCCGGTCCGCATCCTGCAGGTCTCGGACAGCCACCTGAGCGCCTGCTGCGAAGAGGACAGCGAAAAGGCGAAGACGAAATCCAAAAAGAAGACGGCTGCTTTTCTGAAGGAAGCCGGCGGCGTGACCCAGGAGCAGCGCTTTGCGGAAGCCCTGGAGCTGGCGGAGGATTACGACGCGCTGGTGCTGACCGGCGACATCGCCGACAGTCCGTCGCCTGCCAATCTGCAGGTCCTGGCGGGCATGCTGGAGGGCCGCCGCTACCTGTATACCTTCGGCAACCACGACTATTACACCTACGACAGCGACAGCGGCAAGGCGGAGGACAGAGAACGCTTTCTGGACGAATTCCTGCGCTTTCTGCCGTGCGATCCGACCATGGATTCCATGGAGATCGGCGGGCTGGATCTGGTCACGCTGGACGACTCGCTGGCGCAGTTCTCGGAGCTGCAGCTGGAGTTCCTGAAGGCGGAGATCGCGAAGGGACTGCCCATCCTGCTGTTCCTGCACCTGCCTGTCTATTCGCCGACGTTCGCGCCAAAGGCGTACGAATGGTGGGAGTCCTCCATGTCGGTCGGCACGCCGGCCGAGGTGCTGGCCGCCCATAACGAGACCGACCCGAAGATGCCCGCACAGCCGGCGACGCTCGCCGTGCTGGAACTGATCCGCGAAGAGCCGCTCATCAAGGCGGTCTTCGCGTCGCACCTGCACTTTGCGGACGAGGCGGAAGTGCTCGGCAAGCCGCAGTTCGTCAACGAGCCCTGCTATCTGGGCAGCGTGCGAGAGATCGTAGTAAAATGATAGAGGATATCTTTTTTAGCAGCGAGGGAAAGACAATGATCCGAATAGCAGTCGTTGACGACGAACCTATCACCAGAATGGACATCTGCGGGATGCTGAGAGAGCTCGGCTATGAGATCGCGGGCGAAGCCGGCGACGGTTTCGACGCGGTCGCGCTTTGCCGCCAGACGCACCCGGACGCGGTGCTGATGGACGTGAAGATGCCTGTGTTCGACGGCCTGTCCGCCGCGCAGACCATCCTCGAAGAGGATCTGGCAGGCTGCGTCGTGCTGCTGACCGCCTTCAGTGACGAAGAGATCGTGGAAAAGGCGGGGCGCATCGGGGTCACCGGATATCTGATGAAGCCCGTGGAGCAAGGCAGAGTGCGGCCGGTCATCGAACTGGCCATCGCCCAGAGCAGGCGTCTGCAGGAGAGCCGCAGAGAGACGAAAGAAGCGCAGAAGAAACTCGATGATTCCCGTGTCATCTCGCGCGCCGTCGGACTGTACGCAAAAAAACAGGGCATCACCGAGGCGGATGCCTATACCGTTCTGCGCAGCACAGCCATGGACAAAAGGCTTCCGATGGCGGTGATCGCGCAGGCGTTTCTCGATCAGGAGGCGCAGGGATGACAGGCGCTCAGAATAAAAGAGACTGGATCGCCGCGATCCCCGAGCTTGCGGCGGAAGATGCCGCCGTCCTGCGCCGTACCTGCGCGCAGATGCAGTACATGGCGGATCTTTGCAACAACGACATCTTCCTGGACTGTCCGCTGTCGGAGGACAAGGCGCTGGTCGTCGCACACGCAGGGCCTTCGAGCGGCGCGAGTGTGTACGGCCGGGACGTTTCCGGCGAGATCGCGACGATAGATAAGGAGCCTGCGGTGTTCCGTGCGATCGCCGAAGCCATCCCCATCTGCGACATCAAAGCCGAGACCCAGGAAGGCCGCCAGGTGCGCCAGAACGCGTGTCCGGTGATGGCGGACGATGGAAGAGTCATCGGCGTGCTGATCCGCGAAAAGGACATCAGCGAAGATATCGTCCGGGACGAGAAATACGAGCAGCTGGCGAAACTGCACGCGGAGAATCAGCCGGCGCTGCGGACAGAAGATACAGCGGGTGAATCCGTTGCCATGCGCGAGGTGCATCACCGGGTCAAGAACAACCTGCAGATCGTTGCGAGCATGCTGAACCTGCAGGCCCGCGCTGCGGAAGACGAGACGCTGAAGGACATCCTGAAGGAAAACGTGGGGCGGGTGCAGTCCATCGCGTCCATCCACGACATCCTGACCCACGACGCGGACGACATGCGCAGCGTGGATTCGTCCGTGCTGCTGGAGCGCCTGCGCAGCAACCTGACAGCCTTGATGCCGGCCGGGAAATCCATCGACATCGTGCTCGAAGGCGACAGCATCTCGCTGGATCCGGAGACAGCGACGGCGGTCGCTCTCGTGGTCAACGAGCTGGTGACGAACGCCTTGCGCCACGGCTATCCCGAAAAATCCTCCGGGACCGTTGCAATTTCCGTTTGCAAAGGCGCCCTGATCCATACTATAATAGTCAGTGACGACGGATGCGGCTTCGATCCATCGCAGGTGCGCGAGGGCAGCCTCGGGCTCTTCCTGGTAAGGGCCACCGTGCAGGACAAGCTGAAAGGCAAACTGCACATCGCTTCGTCGCCCGAAGGGACGAAAGTCTCCTTCGATTTCAAGAACGAATAACACGGCCTTCCTGCAACAGCGCAGAAAGATATCGGACAACAAAGTCTGGACGGTCAGCGGACCGTCAGGTTTTGTTGTTTTTTATTTGCGACAGGACCCCGGAGGCGGAATCAGGCACACGATGGCACAGATCTTAAGCGTCGGAATCGATATCGGCACCTCGACCACCCAGGTAGTCTTCTCCCGCATCGAGATGGACAATACCGCCGGGTACTTCACCGCGCCGCGCATCGCGATCACCGGCAAGGAGATCCTGTACAAGAGCAGAGTGTACTTTACACCGCTCAAGACCGACGTGCTCATCGACACCGACAAGGTGCGCGATATCGTGGCGGCCGAGTTCCGGGCCGCGGGCTTCACCCCGTCGGACACCCAGACCGGCGCCGTCATCATCACCGGCGAATCCGCGCGCAAGGAGAACGCCGCGGCCGTGCTGCAGGCCCTGAGCGATTTTGCCGGGGAATTCGTGGTCTCCACCGCGGGGCCCGACCTCGAGAGCATCATCGCGGGCAAGGGCAGCGGCGCCTGGCAGTACTCCATCGACAACGACTGCACCGTCGCGAATCTGGACATCGGCGGCGGTACGACGAACATCGTGTTTTTCAACGCGGGCGACACGCAGGGCAAACTCTGTCTGGACGTGGGCGGCAGGCTCATCCGCCTGGACGCTTCCGCCGGCGCTGACCCGGTCATCACCTACGTCAGTTATGCGGCCGCCGAGGCTGCGAAACTGGCCGGTGTGAACGCGGAAAAAGGCAGCCGCATCTCCCGCAGCGACCTCAGAAAAGTCTGCGACGTGTTCGCGGACTGCCTCGCAGGCGCGATCGGCATAGCCCCGAAAAGCGCGCTGCAGGACAGACTCCTGACCCCCGGCAGCGACGTGTACACGCCGGCGAGACCCGCGCGGCGCATCTGCTTCTCCGGCGGTGTGGCGGACTGCATCTACAACGTATCCCCGGAAGACGACCTGCGCTACGGCGACATCGGACCCATCCTGGGCAAAGCCATCGCCGAGAACCGGGCGTTCCGCGATCAGAAGACCATCCGGGGCGGCGAGACGATACGCGCGACCGTCGTCGGCGCGGGCACCTACACCACGAACCTGTCCGGCAGCACGATCTATTACAGCGAAGGCATCTTCCCTGTCAAGAACATGCCGGCCTTAAAGCTCACGAAGGACGAACAGTGGCAGATCCTCTTCGGCGATACGCAGCTGCTGAAAAACAGGGTGCGCTGGTTCCTGGAACAGAACGATTCGCCCCGCATGCTGCTGGCTCTGCAGGGGCTGCCCGACCCGGACTTCGCGACGCTCAAGAAACTGGCGAAGAGCATCACGGAAGCGCTGGACGGGTGCCTCGCGAAGGACGAACCCATCATCGTGGTCGTGGAACGCGACATCGCGAAAGCCCTGGGCATCGCGCTGCAGCAGACGGGATGCCGGCGGAAGATGGCGTCCATCGACAGCGTCAAGATCGAGGCGGGCGACTACGTGGACATCGGCAGGCCCCTCATGGACGGCCTGGTCGTGCCCGTCGTCGTCAAGACCCTCTTATTCGGATAAAGGATGGAAAGAACATGAATCTCTCAGCGACACTATCCGGAAAAACCTATACGTTCCGCTCCGTCAAGGACGTGCTGGCCAAGGCCAGCGAGGAAAAGAGCGGCGACCACCTGGCGGGCATCGCGGCCGAGACAGCGCTCGAGCGCGTGGCGGCCAAGTACGTGCTGTCAAATCTCCTGGTCAAAGACCTGCGCGAGAATCCCGTCGTTCCCTACGAGGACGACGAGGTGACCCGTATCAACCAGGACGGTCTGGATGAAGCCATGTACGAGCGGATCAAAAATATGACCATCGCGGAGCTGCGCGAGCACATCCTCGACTACGGCATGAGCGAGGAAGGCATCAAAGCGATCGGCAAAGCCCTGACCGCCGAGACCGTGGCGGGCGTCTGCAAGCTCATGACGAATCTGGACCTGATCTACGCGGCGAACAAGATCCGCATTGAAGCGACCTGCAACACGACGATCGGCAAGCGCGGGCACCTGTCTACGAGACTGCAGCCCAACCATTCGACCGACAACGTCGAAGGCATCACGGCGTCCCTGTTCGAGGGCCTGTCCTACGGCTGCGGCGACGCGCTGCTGGGGCTGAACCCGGTCAACGATACCGTATCGAGCCTCGCGGAGGTCTTGAAACGCTTCGACGAAGTCAAGAACCGCTTCGAGATCCCCACGCAGATCTGCGTGCTCGGCCACATCACGACCCAGATCGAGGCGGTCCGCAGAGGC
>JAFZRG010000117.1 GCA_017619985.1 Bacillota bacterium
AAGCGTGCCTGCGAAAAATCTCTTCATTCCGTTTCTCATTTCTTTTTCCTCCGTAATGGATCCGCCCTGCGGATCGCAGCTCTTGAATTTTTATCGCTTTCACCATTACAGACAGGACAAAGACAGCGCAGGTTGCGTGCACTGCAAAAGATCTTAGTTTTCTCCTCTCCACACGAACAGGCCCTCCGCAGCGGCAAGCTTCTGCAGCTTGTCGAGCAGCAGCAGGTGCGGGTCGTAGAGCGTCAGATAGGTGTCGCCGGGATCGAGATCGATCATGGCGCCCTGCGCCGGGAACACCGCCCGCAGAAAATCGTTCGGAGCGAGCTGTTCCAATTGCGCCACGAAGCGTTCGGGCTCCGGATTGAGCTCCCAGTGTTCGCAGCTGTCGAAAGAGACAGCCATCGGATAGTAGCAGTTCAGTTTCAGCAGGATCTCCGCGAATCTGCGGTACAGCGCAGTCAGCCTTTCCGGCTGGCGGAAGTACCGGTCCACGGCGAAGTACTGACCTTCCGCCAGCAGCGGCACCTGCTCGGGCAGGATATCCGCGACCCAGCACGGACCGTCCAGCAGTTCCGCGATCAGCGTGTCGAACTGTTCGGGCGGGATCTCCTCCGGGGCCGCTTCCTTCCCTCCGTCTTCCGGGATCTCCTCGATCGTCACGATGTCGGACAGGAAGATCAGCGTATCGTCGATCTGAACGCTCTCCTCCTGGTGGTCAAACTCGATCAGCCCGTAACCGGAAGGATACGCCGTCGCCTCCCCCGTAAACACGCTGCCGTCCGTCGTCGTGATCTTTACGTTTTTTCCATCGTAACGCGATAGCATGGGTCGCTCCTTTTATTGCTTCGGATATTTCGAGGGGTCATAGCCGAGCAGACGGTCGTAGACGTCGGTCCTCCTGTCGGTGACCACGGAATTGTACAGGTTGCCCTGATGCTGGCGTACGCGGGCGAAATCGCAGTCCGCGTAGAGGATCGCGTCGCCGGTCTTGCCCGCCGGTCCCGCGATGATGGCGCCCGTGTTGTCGACGATCACGCTGCGGCCGGCGAATTCCTCGCCCCGCTCGATGCCCGTGCGCACGGCGACCGCCACGTAGACGTTGCTGCAGTTCGCCGCGGCCATAGCGTGGAAGACCACGAACGTGTTCATGTCGAACGGCGCGTGCGGCCTGGCCGGGCCGTCCACGCCCGCGATGATGATATCCGCGCCCTGCATCGCCAGGATGCGGTACAGTTCCTGATACCAGCAGTCGTTGCAGACCAGCATGCCGATGCGGCCGATGGGCGTGTGGAAGACCGGAAGGCCGAGGTCGCCCGGCTCGAACCACAGATACTCGTCATCCCAGATCTGCAGCTTGCGGTACTTGCCCACGATGCCGTCCGGGCCGAACAGCACCGCGGAGTTGTAGAGCCGATCGCCGCAGTTCTCGTTCAGGCCCGCATAGAGATAGACCCTGCGCTCCGCCGCGAGTTTCAGGAAGGCCTGGCAGGCAGGTCCGTCCGGGATGGGTTCGGACAGCGCGAAGGCTTCCTCGCGGTTCGCGAACACGTATCCGCTGACGCAGAGTTCCGGCAGGACGATCAGCTGCGCGCCGTTGTCCGCCGCCTCGTTCGCATAGGCAAGGCAGGCCGCCAGATTCTTTCCGGTCTCGCCGACGACGGGCTCCATCTGCACGACGGCGACTTTGACGGGGATCTCCTTCTTGATCTTCATGTGTTTCTCCTATTCAAACACCTTCAGGGCATTGCTGAAATCGGCGATCAGGTCGTCCGGGTCTTCGAGGCCGACGGACAGGCGGATCATGCCGGGCGTGATGCCGATCTTGCGGCGCTGCTCGTCGGGCATGGAGAAGTGCGACGACGTGACCGGGTGGCTCATCGTCGTGCGAAGGCCGCCAAGCGTCGGAGCGTAGCGCGTGAACCGCAGAGCCTTCATGAACGCGTCGATCTTCTCGATGTCCTCGGGCAGGATGAAGCTCATCATGGGCGTGGAACCGTTCTCGCCGAACAGTTTGTCAGCCAGTTCCTTCTGCCTGCCGGTCGCGAGCGACGGATGGTTGACCGCCGTGATGCGCGGGTCATTCGCGAAGAACGCGGCCAGCTTCTCAGCCGTCTTGATCTGCCGCGGGATGCGCAGTTCCGCCGTGCGCAGGCCGCGCAGGATCAGCCAGGAGCTGAAGGCATCGCCGGGTGTGCCGATCAGCATGGAGACCGGACGGATCTTATCGACCAGTTCCTGCGTCGTGGTCATGGACCCGCCCATGGCGTCCGCGTGACCGTTCAGGAACTTCGTGAGGCTGTTGATGACGATGTCCGCGCCGAAATCCATCGGCCGGATGGCGAACGGGGACGTGAAAGTGTTGTCGACCATCAGCAGCGCGCCGTTTTTGTGCGCAAGTTCGGCCAGCGCGGGGATGTCCGCGATCTTGACCGTCGGGTTGCTGACGACTTCGCTGTACACGAGCTTCGTCTCGGGTTTTATGGCCGCGCGCACGGCGTCCATGTCCAGATAGTCTACGAAATCGGTCTGCACACCCATCTTGCTCAGCACATCGCGCAGCGTCGAGAACGTCTCGCCGTAGATGTTCGCGTTGCACAGCACACGGTCGCCGGGCTGCAGCAGCGTGATCATCGGCACGGTGATCGACCCCATGCCGGACGAGAAGATCAGGCTGGCTTCGCCGCCTTCCAGGTAGCTGATGGCTTCGGCCAGGGCGGCGCGGTTCGGATTGCGGGTGCGGTGATAGGTCCAGCCCTTATCGGCCGTGACCTCCGCCAGTTCGCTCAGGCTGTTCATCGTGAACGCCGTCGTTTCGAAGATGGGCAGGGTCTCGGGCTTCTTCAGCTCCATGCCCCTGACGTGTTCGCCCTTATACAAAATCTCGCTTGCTCTTGTAAAATCGTCCATAAAGTACCTCCTTGGATCGCTCTATTTCACCTGTCCTACGACAGTCATCATCTCTTCTTCGGGCAGACCGTCCTGGCACCAGACGCTGTAGGCATAGCCGTCCGCCTCCCATTCCGCGACCCGCACGAGGCCTTCGATGAAGGACAGCCGGACGCCGTCCACCCGCTTCGTCTGGTCGTAGGTGTCCCAGACGCCGGAAAGGCCCTGGCTCACATCGACTGCATACGAAGGCGCCTTGCGGATATCGCCTTTCAGATACTCCGTTCCGTCTTCCATGGTCTCGGCATAACTGATGCTCGCGATCAGAAGTTCCGGCGCGTAGTTGTAAAACACGGGATGCATCCCGGCGAATTCTTCCGGGATCTCGACGCCGAAGCCGAGCGCGGCTTCCAGGTCGGCGGGATCCTCGCTCATCATCCAGGGGTTCGCGATCTGAGAATCCTCATAGACGCTGAAACGTGCCGTGCCGTCGAACGATACGCTGTCGACCTCGATCAGGAACGCGTAGTCGCCCGGTTCCATGCCGAGAAGGCTGCTGGTATTGTTGTCGACCGTAAAGTCCAGATAGACATTGTCCCCTTCGGGATCGGTATAGGACAGGGGGTTTTCGGGTTCATCCTTGTAGAAGATCACGACGCGCAACCGGTCGGCGTCATTGTCCCCCTGCGTCTCGTAAAACAGATATTCGTTTTCCCCGAAGCTCAGATAGCCGACGCCTCCGCTGCCCTGCGAGGCGCTGTTCATCGTGACCGCGATCGAATTATCCTGTGTGCTGTCCAGCGCAAACGAGGATTCGTCCGGCGTTTCGGGCTGGTCAGGCTGATCCGGCTGATCCGAAGATGTACAGCCGGGCAGGACCAGCGCAAAGGCCAGTACGAGAGTCAGAAACATAGCAAATTTTTTCATGTTTTCCTCCTGAAAAAGATCTCTAACCTTCCAAAACGTGATCCGGGGCTTTGCCCTGCACCACCTGTTCAACGATAGGATGGTCCGCTGCAGCCCAGTCGAGCTTGCCCATCTCTTCCGGCGCCAGCCAGCAGTGGTCGACGTGTTCCTTGCGGGTAAAGTGCGGGTCTGCGACATGGCACAGATACGTGTCCATCGTCAGCTCGAACTCGGGATAGACGTGATGGACCGTCGCGAAAAAGTCCTCATTGCGCACGGTCACGTCGAAGTCCATCTCCTCGCGCAGCTCGCGCATCAGAGCCTGCGGGCCGGTCTCGCCGGGCTCGATCTTGCCGCCGGGGAACTCCCACTTCAGGTCCGTGGACGGCTGTTTGCCCGCCGGCCGCTGCATGCAGAGGATCTTGCCTTCGTGCTCGATGATCGCTCCGACGACGTGGAAATGCGGCCGGTATTTCGCGCCGTACAGGTCCGCCGCCTCACGCGTCAGCACGATGCCGAAATCGCCGAAATCGTAGAAGAAGTTGTCCCCTTCCGTCTTCGGGTCACTCTCGCCGACGGCTTCTCCTGACAGGACCTTGCCGAAGGCATCCTCGATCTCCTTGAGCACACTGCCTTCCCAGATGGGATTATTGTGCGAACACAGCAGCGTGTAGTCCGAAAACTCCGCCGCCAGTTTGATGACCGTAGAATAATAGACCGGCACCATTTCAGGGCCTTCGATGTAGGCGTACATCGGCGCAGGGTAGATCGTGTCGCCGGTGAACAGCAGTTTGTTCGCGTCGTCCGCGAGCATGATGCAGTCGCGGGTGTGGCCGGGCGTCGCGATCACGCGCAGCTTTCGGCCGCCGAGGTCGAACACGTGACCCTCCTCGATGGGCACGACTTTGCACGGTTTCGTATGCCACGTCTCAAGGTCGAACCAGGGCTCGCCGTCGTACCACAGCGCTTCCGGGGAACGGTTCTCCGCGTCCGGCTGGAACACGTCGCCGCTCGCGAGGCGCGCCACGTAGTCCGGCAGGTTGAGAAGATGCGTCTCGGGAAAGCGCCAGTCGTCGCCGACGTGGTCGAAGTGCGAATGGCTGTTGACAAGGGTCACGGGTTTGTCCGTCAAAAACTCGACCATCGCCTTCATGTTGCCCAGGCCGAGCCCCGAATCGAGCAGCAGCGCTCTGTCGTTTCCTTCTATTAAATAACTGATGACCTCCTGGAACTGGTGCGGCTCGTAGATCGCGGTGACCCCTTCAGCCACCCTGTACGGTTCGAACCAGCTGCTTTCGCAGGGGATCTTCTTCAGTTCGCTGAATTTCGTAAGTTTGCTCATGGTGTGCTCCTTGCGTCGTGATGATCTGCTTTCATTTTATCACGGGGCAGATGCGCGGGCAAGGCGGAAAGAACTTTCCGAAATGCATAAAATATCTTTGAAAATATGAATTATGCGCCCAATGCATAAAAATATTCACATATATTCGAAAAAATTGAATAAAACCCCTTGACAGCCCGGGACAGGCGGCGTAAGATTGCCACATCACCGAAAATCAACGGTTACGCAACAGACATTCAGAAAACAAATCAGAAGGAAAAAGAAAGGCAGACACCATGAAAAAATTTCTCGCATTGCTTTTGGCACTCACATTGATCTTTTCCCTCGCAGCCTGCTCCGGCGGTTCATCCGGTTCCGAAACCTGGGAAGACGAGCTGGGCACCAAAGGCAAGCTGAGAGTGGGTATGGCAGCTGATTATCCGCCTTACGAATCTTACGACGCGGCCGGCAACGTGGTCGGCCTGGACGCAGACTTCGCCGCGATGATCGCAGACGAGCTGGGCGTCGAGCTGGAGATCGTTCCGATGGATTTCGATACGATCATCAGCGCGGTCAGCGCAGGCACAGTCGACATGGGCATCTCCTGCTTCTCCTACACGGAGGAGCGCGCGAAGTCCGTCCTGTTCACCGATACGTACATGACGTCCGCACAGTGCTGCTTCGCTTCCACGGAATACGGCATCAATACGCTGGACGATCTGAAGGGCGGCCTGGTCGGCGCCGGCAACGGCACGACAGGCATGGAAGTCGCGGAGGCCATGGCCCCCGAATACGGCTTCTCCACGCAGCCCGGTGAGATCGCAGTCATGAGCGAATCCCTGAAGAGCGGCGCGATGCAGGCCATCATCACCGAACAGTGTGTGGCAGAATCCTACATCGCAGCCAACGCAGGCAAGTTCCAGATGATCGCAGACAACCTCACCGAAGAGGAGATCAAGGCGATCACGAACATGAACAACGATAAGCTGCAGGCAAAGGTCAACGAGATCATCAAGGCCTTCGTCAACAGCGACGCCTACAGCGAACTGATCGTCAAGTGGTTCGACTGATCTTCCGCAACACCGTAAGATTTCTCCTTCATCATGGCAGGAGCCCCCTCCTGCCATGATTCTTGTCTAAAAGGACGCTTCCTATGAATGCATTTCAAAGAATCCTGACACCGGAAAACCTGCAGTTCATGCTGAAAGGCGCGGGTTACTCCGTGCTCGTGGCCGTGTTCGCGCTGGCCGGCGGGTCCATCCTGGGCCTGCTGTCCGCCATGGCGAAGATGGGCAGGCACAAGATCCCCAAGCTGATCGCGAACGTATACGTGGAAGTGATCCGCGGAACGCCCATGATGCTGCAGATCCTGCTGTTCTACCTGGGCGGCCCGGTCGTGACGAAAGCGCTGTTCCACTACGTCTACACGCCCAATCCCATCCTGGTGGGCACCATTGCGGTCGGCATCAACTCCGGCGCCTACACGACGGAGCTGTTCCGTTCGGCCATCCAGTCCGTGGACAAGGGCCAGTGGGAAGCCGCGCAGACCATAGGCCTGTCGCGCAAGCAGACCCTGCGCGAGATCATCCTGCCGCAGGCGTTCAAGCGCATCCTGCCGCCCTATATCAACGAGTTCATCGTGCTGCTGAAGGACTCGTCCCTGCTCGCCTCCATCGGCGCGGTGGAGCTGCTGCACAGCGCGGACGTGCTCGGCGCCAAGTTCTACAACTATCTGGTGCCTCTGCTGTTCGCGACATGCATGTACCTGATCATGACCCTCACCATCTCCTACTTCGCGCGCAAACTGGAAAGGAGGCTGGCGGCAAGTGATTAAAGCAGTCCATCTGTGCAAATCGTTCGGCGATATCAAGGCCGTCGACGACGTGAACCTGCACATCACGAAAGGCGAAGTCGTCTGCATCATCGGGCCCTCGGGCTCGGGCAAATCGACACTGATCCGCTGCCTGCACGGCCTGGAGATCCCCGACAGCGGCGAGCTGTACGTGAACGGCAAACCCATCGACTTCTCCGGCGACACGACGAAGGATCTGGCGCACATCGGCTTCGTGTTCCAGCTGTTCAACCTGTTCCCGCACAAGACCGTGCTCGAGAACCTGACGCTCGGCCCCGTCAAGGCGGGCGGCGTCCCGGTGAAGCAGGCGGAGCAGACCGCGCTGGCGCTGCTGGAGCGCGTCGGGCTCGCGGACAAGGCGGGCGCCTATCCGTCGCAGCTGTCCGGCGGTCAGAAACAGAGGGTCGCGATCGCACGGGCCCTGTGCCAGAGCCCGGAAGTCATCCTGTTCGACGAACCGACGTCCGCGCTGGACCCCGAGATGATCGGCGAGGTGCTGAACGTCATGAAGGAACTGGCGGACGAAGGCATGACCCTGGCGGTGGTCACGCACGAGATGGGCTTCGCCAGAGTGGTCGCGGACCGCGTGATCTTCGTGGACGGCGGCAAGATCATCGAAGAAGGCACGCCCGAGCAGATCTTCGACCACCCGCAGAGCGACCGGCTGAAGCTGTTCCTGTCGCAGGTCATCCATATGTAAGGAGCGCGGCATGGAATACATCGCAGCGGGATACAACATGCTGACGGACGTATACTTCGCGGACGGAAGAAGCATCCTGAACACGCCGGGAGGCTCGTGGTACGCGGCGTCGGGGCTGGTGTTCTGGCGGAGCAGCGTGGCCTATGTGGGCACCGCGGGACCGGACTTCGACAGGTATTACGGAGACTGGTTCGCGGCGAACGGGATAGACTGCCGGGTGAAGAAATGCCTGCCCGAGACGCTGAAATACGAACTGCGCTACCGGCCGGACGGCATCTGGGCGGAAAACTGCAGTCAGGGCGAGGAATACGAGAAGATGGTCAAGGACATCGGCCGGATCACCCCGGAGATGATCGCGGCGTGCGCGGGACCCGAAACGAAAGGCATCTATATCGAAGCCAGCCTGTCGGCGAAGATCGCGGACGGGTTCGCAGAGGTGAAGACGCTCGTGCCGCAGGCGTTCCTGATGTGGGAGATCAACGGCGACGACCTGAGGGATCCCTCGTGCAAGGAAGCCATCGAAGCGCGCATCGCGCAGGCCGATGCGTTCTCCATGAACTTCGACGAAGCCTGCGGATTCTTCGGGACGGAGGATGAGGCGGCCATTCTCGCAGGATTGCAGCGTTACGGAAAGCCCTGCTTCTTCCGGCTAGGAGAGCGAGGCTCATGTCTGGTGACCCCGGACAAGGCGACGTTCGCGCCGGCGGCCGGCCTTCCGGAAAGCGTCGACCCGACCGGCTGCGGCAACTGTTCCACAGCGGCAGCCCTCATCGGCCTCGCGGAAGGTTTAGGCGCGGAAAAGACCGTCCGGATGGCGAACCTGGCGGCCTCATACTGCGCGAAGCAGACACCCCCCTGGCCCAAGGCGGACGACGCGTTCCGGGCTGAAATGGAACGGAAGTTGGAAGAATATCTATGAAAGCATTCAAAGACGTATTCAAAACGGCAAAACCCGTCATCGGCGTACTGCACCTGAAAGGGAACTCGGAAGAAGACATCCATGAACGGGCGAAGCGCGAGATCGCGGCATACCTCGAAGGCGGCGTGGACGGCATCCTGGCCGAGGACTATTTCGGCCCCTATCCCCAGCTGGAATGGGTGCTGAACTATCTGCTGCAGCACAGGCCTGCGGTCCCCGTGGGGGTCAACTGCCTGAACTTCGACTCGCTGAACTACCGCCTGGCCAGAGAGTACGGCTGCGACTTCCTGCAGCTGGACTCCGTCGTCGGCCACGTAAAGCCCCGCGACGAAGCCTCGCTGGACGCGTTCTTCGGACTGGAGAACCCGAAGACGGATGCGCTCGTATTGGGCGGCGTGCGGTTCAAATACCAGCCGGTGTTCTCGGAAAAGAGCCTGGCGGAGGACGTGCAGACGGCGAAAAAGCGCTGCGGCGCGATCTGCGTCACCGGAGACGGCACCGGGCAGCAGACACCGCTCGAAAAGCTGAAGGAATTCCGGGCCCTGGCCGGGGACTTTCCGCTGGTCATCTGCTCCGGCCTGACCGCGGACAACTGCACGGAGCAGCTGCAGATCGCGGACGGCGCGGTCGTGGGCAGCTTCTTCAAGGATACCGGCAGGGACACCGGCGACGTGGACGTTTCCAAAGTCCGCGCCTTGATGAAAAAAGTCGAAGCGCTGCGCTAGCGTGATCCGCTTGACAGATTTCCAATATTCTGGAATCATAGAACCATGGAGGTGATCCCATGGTTCTTTCTGATTCCGCCAAAGCCATCTTCAACTCGATGCACGAAGGCATCAATATTATAGATACGGACGAGGTGATCGTCTTCGCCAATACGACGTACCGCAATTTCGTCGCATCCGAAAACGGCATCGATCCCGGCAAGATCGAAGGCTGCCGGCTGCGCGACCTGCGCCCCGGCGCCCGCCTGCCGTCCGTTCTGAACAGCGGCGAGCCCATTCTGCAGCTCGAGCGTAAGGAAGGCGACACGTCCTACTTCGTCAACATGTACCCCATCCGCGAATACGGGCTGATCACCGGGGCGATCTCCGTGGTCACGTTCATGGACGAGGCCTCCAGCCTCCGCCAGAAGATCGACGAGGTGGAGCGCCGCAACCGCCAGATCCTGCACCAGGTGAACGCCAGCGACACGGCATCCGTCACGTTCGACCTCATCGTGTCCCGGGCCGCGAAATCCCGGGCCTGCAAGGAATTCGCGAACAAGATCGCGCAGATCAAGGCGCCGGTGCTGCTCATGAGCGAATCCGGCACGGGCAAAGGCGTATACGCCAGGGCGATCCACAACGCCAGCGGACGCCGCACGGAACCGTTCGCCTCGATCAACTGCGCGCTGTTCGATTCCGCGGTGCTGGAGACGAAACTGTTCGGTTCCCTCGGATCCTCCGTCCAGGGCGCGCTGCGGACCAGCCAGATGGGCCTGGTCGAAGCCGTGAACGGCGGCACCCTCTTCCTCGACGAGATCTCTGAGATGAGCCTCGACCTGCAGAGCAAGATCCTAAAGCTGATCCAAAGCGGCACCATCCGTCCCGTCGGCTCCATCGAAGAACTGCCCGTGGACGTGCGCATCATCGCGGCGAGCAACGTCGACCTGACCGAAGACGTCGTGGCGGGCCGCTTCTCGAGCGAGCTGTTCTACGCGCTCAACAGCTTCGCGGTCAAGATCCCGCCCCTGCGTGAACGCATGGAGGATGTGCCCCTGCTCGTGCAGCAGATCCTCGACGATCTCTCCATCACGCTCAAGCGCCGCCTGACCATCACGGATGACGCCCTCGAACGCCTGATGTCCCACAGCTGGCCGGGCAACGTGCGCGAACTGCGCTCCGTGCTGGAGTTCTCCGCCTACACCTGCAGCGATGACCGGATCACCGCGGTCAACCTGCCCGAAAATATCGGCAAGAGCACCGCGCGCGACACCATGCCGCTGTACGACAAGGTGAAGGAGTTCGAGAAAATGGAGATCCTGCGCACGCTCGAGTACTACGGCAATGACCTGAAAGGCAAGAAAGCAGCGGCCCGGGAACTGGGCATTTCGCTCGCCAGCCTGTACGCGAAGCTGAAATAACAAGGGTTTCCAAAATATTGGAATATACTTCCAGCAATCTGGAAATCACCGAACAGCTTAAAATTACAAGTATTACGCCCATACAAGAGTTCTGAATTTCTAAATTTTCAGAACTCTTTTTGGTTGAACCTGCTCCGACCTGCCCATATGATAAAAATGTAACAAGCATCTTTTAATGTGCAATTTTAGGAGGTCACATGTTAGCAGCATTAGGTTTCATTACCGTCATTCTCATGCTGGTCCTGATCATGACCAAGAAGACGACCCCGCTGGTCGCCCTCATCGCGGTCCCCATCATCACCGGCATCATCGCCTGCGCGTTCTTCGTCACAGATCCTGAGAACGCCCCCGGCGTCATCGATTTCATGAAAAACTTCAAGTCCCTGGGCGGCATGATCACCGGCGCCAAGGGTATCGGCTCCGTAGCCGCTACCGGCGTCATGTTCATCTTCTCGATCCTGTTCTTCGGCATCCTGACCGATGCAGGTACGTTCCGTCCCATCATCGCCAAGATCATCAAGGCCGTCGGCACCGATCCCGTCAAGATCTGCATCGGCACCGCCATCCTGGCCGCCATCGTCCACCTCGACGGTTCCGGCGCGGTCACCTTCCTGATCTGCGTACCGCCCCTCGTACCCCTGTATGACGCGGTCGGCATGAAGCGCACCACCCTCGCCACCCTCGTGGCCCTGTCCGCAGGCGTCATGAACGTTCTGCCCTGGGGCGGTCCCACCGTCCGTGCAGCCACAGCTCTGGGCGAATCGAGCGCCGTTGAATTCTTCATGCCCGACCTGCCCGCGATCATCGCCGGCCTCATCTGCGTGCTGGCAGTCGCCGTTCTGCTGGGCAGAGGCGAAAAGAAGCGCATCCTCGCCGAAGGCGGCGGAGACGTTTCCGAGATCGTCTACACCCCCGCAGCTCTGACTCCGGAAGAAGAAGCGCTGCAGCGCCCGAAGCTGTTCGGCTTCAACATCTTCCTGATCATCGCAGCCATCGTCTCCCTGCTGAAGTCCGGCTTCGCACCGGCAGTCGTCTTCATGGTCTTCTACGTGATCGCGACCCTCGTCAACTATCCCGACGTCAAGACGTCCAAGGCCAGAGTCGACGCGCACGCCAAGTCCTGCCTGATGATGTGCTCCGTGCTGTTCGCGGCCGGCTGCTTCACCGGCATCATGAAGGGCACCGGCATGATCACCGCCATGTCCGAAGCGCTGGTCTCCATCATCCCGACTTCCATGGGCAGATTTTTCCCGCTCATCGTCGGTATCATCGCCATGCCCGCATCCCTGCTGTTCGACCCGGATTCGTTCTACTACGGCGTTCTGCCCGTTCTGGCAAGCACCGCGGCAGGATTCGGCGTTGCAGCTGCTGACGTAGGCCGCGCAGCCATCCTCGGCCAGATGACCGTCGGTTTCCCGATCTCCCCGCTGACCGCATCCACGTTCCTGCTGATCGGTCTGGCCGGCGTAGACTTCGGCGAACACCAGAAGAAGACTATCCCCATCGCATGGGCTGTCTCCCTTGTGATGCTGCTCGTCGCGATCGTTACCGGCGCAGTCGCCCTGTAACGCCCGCGTGACCCGCGAATAACGAAAGGAAACACAGATTATGAGAACG
This sequence comes from Bacillota bacterium, assembly GCA_017619985.1. Classification (GTDB taxonomy): domain Bacteria; phylum Bacillota; class Clostridia; order Peptostreptococcales; family Anaerovoracaceae; genus RUG11894. The sequence continues at coordinate 12,327 of JAFZRG010000117.1, forward strand.
ATCCGAATCGGTTCCGGCGCCGGCTATGCGGGCGACAGACTGGAACCCTCCCTGGAACTCATCGAAAAGGGAAATCTCGATTATATCAGCTACGAGTGCCTCGCGGAGCGCACCATCGCCATCGGCCAGGAAGCCAAGCTGAAGGACCCGAAGAAGGGTTACAACGGCCTGCTGGAATACCGCATGGAAAAGGCCCTGCCCCTTTGCTGGGAGCATAAGGTCAAGCTCATCACGAACATGGGTTCCGCCAACCCCGAAGCCGCTGCCGAAAAGTGCGTCGAGATCGCAAAGAAGCACGGCCTCACCGGCATGAAGATCGCCTGCGTCACCGGCGACGACATCCTGCCCATCATCGAAAAGTACGACGAAGTCGAAGTGTGGGAGAACCACAAGCCCCTGAGAGAGCTCGACGGCAAAGTCGTTTCCGCCAACGCCTATCTGGGCGTCGAAGGCATCATCAAGGCGCTCGAAGCAGGCGCTGATGTGGTCATCACCGGCCGCGTCGCAGACCCCGCCATCTTCATGGCTCCCGCCATCTACGAATTCGGCTGGTCCCTCGAAGACTGGGACAAGCTGGGCAAGGGCACCGCGATGGGCCACCTGCTCGAATGCGGCGGCCAGGCGACCGGCGGCTACTACATGGAGCCGGGCAAGAAGGACATCCCCGATCCCGCGAGACTGGGCTTCCCCATCGCGGAGATCTCCGAGGACGGTTCCCTCGTCATCACCAAGGTCGAAGGCTCCGGCGGCATGGTCACCAGAGACACGCTCAAAGAGCAGATCTGCTATGAGATCCATGACCCCGAGAACTACATCACTCCGGACGTCGTCGCGAACTTCCTGCACATCCAGTTCACCCAGGAGGGCAAGGACAGAGTGCGCGTGAGCGGCGTCACCGGCAAGCCCAAGACGGCTACGTTCAAGTGTTCCATCGGCTACAAGGACTGCTTCATCGGCGACGGCGAGATCTCCTACGGCGGCCCCGGCTGCCTCGAGAGAGCCAAGCTCGCGCTCGAGATCGTCAAGGAGAGACTGGACATCGTCGCTCCCGGCGCGTTCGACGAGATGAAGTACGACCTCATCGGCTGCAACTCCCTGTACTGGAATCCCGACAACCAGCTGCCCAGCGAACCCTCCGAGGTCCGCGTGAGAGTGGCCGGCAGAGCCAAGACCAAGGCGATCGCGGACCTGGTCCCGAACGAAGTCGAAGCCCTGTACACCAACGGTCCAGCAGGCGGCTGCGGTGCGGTCAAGCGCACCCGCGACATCGTCTCCGTTGCATCCATCCTGATCAACAGAAACGACGTCAAGCCCGAGATCGCAGTCTATACCGTTTAGGAAAGGAGGACGCAGAACAATGAAACTTTACGAGATCGCACATTCCCGCACCGGCGATAAGGGAAACATCTCCAATCTGTCCCTCATTCCCTACGATGAGAAGGACTTCGAAATGCTCAAGGAGAAAGTGACCGCAGAGAAGGTCAAGGAACACTTCAAGGGCATGGTCAAGGGCGACGTGGTCCGTTACGAACTGCCCGACGTGTGCTGCCTGAACTTCGTGATGCAGGCCGCGCTCGGCGGCGGCGTGACCCGCTCCCTCTCCGTCGACATGCACGGCAAAGGATTCTCCTCCTACCTGCTCGACATGGAGATCTAAAGGAAATATAACTGAACCTGAAGAATAAAGAGAAACACAAAGGCGCATCGCTTCCGGGCGGTGCGCCTTTGGTTATGCGGATATGGTATACTGGAACCAGAATAATATCTCGAACGGGGAGGTATATATGGACAAACTGTTTTATAACGGAAAGATCGTTACGATGGACGGAGTCAGCATCGTACAGGCAGTCGGCGTCGATCAGGACCGCATCGTTTTCACAGGATCCGACGAAGAGGCAGCAAACCTGAACGCGGACGAGCGCATCGATCTGCAGGGCGCACTGATGCTGCCCGGCTTCAACGAAGGTCATATGCACACTGCGACCTATTCGTTCGTCAACAGCAATGTGACGATGTTCCATTGCCGGAGCGTGGCGGATTGCCTGGATACGCTGCGGCAGTATTACCAAACGCACCCGGACCGGACCTGGATCTACGGCCGCGGCTGGAACGACCAGAATTTCGACGGAGAAAAACGCTACCCGACCCGGCAAGAACTGGATGAGATCGCGCCGGACATCCCGGTGATGGCCGTGCGCGCCTGCGGTCATGCGGCAGTCTGCAATACGGTCGCGATCCAAAAGATCGCGGCACGCCCGGAGGCAGCGGAGATGCTTGCAGACCGCATCCACCTGGACTCCGGCGTCGTGAACGAAGCCGCGGTCAAACTGTTTTACAAAGTCATCGACGAACCTTCTTTCGAGGACGTGGAGAACATGCTGGAATTCGGACTGAAGCGTCTTTCCGAAGAAGGCATCACGACCTGCCAGAGCGATGATCTGCTCGGCATACCCGGCGCCGGCTGGCGCAAGGTGATGCAGGCCTACCGGAATCTGGACAAAGCGGGCCGCATGCCGGTGCGTATCTGGGAACAGTGCCTGTTCCTGGATTACGAATCGTTCTCGGAGTTCGTGGCAGAGGGTTACCGTACGAAGCAGGGCGGAGGAATGTTCCGGATCGGACCGCTCAAGCTGTTGCTGGACGGGTCACTCGGCGCGAAAACTGCCGCCATCACCGACCCCTACCCCGGGGAACCCGGCAACCGCGGCCTCCTGCTGTTTACACAGGAGCAGATGGATGCGCTGTTCCTGAAAGCGCAGGAAAACGACATCTCCGTTGCGGTGCACTGCATCGGTGACCGGGCGATGGAGACCGTGCTGAACGCAGTGGAATACGCGCAGGCGAAGTGTCCGAAAAGCGATATCCGCCATGGGATCGTGCACGCGCAGATCACGACGCCGGCGATCCTGGAACGCATGGCGAAAGATCATGTGATCGGCTACATCCAGCCCGTGTTCGTGGGAACGGACATGGACGTCTGCGAAGCCCGGATCGGGCACGAGCGGGCCAAAGACACGTACGCCTGGAAAACGATGCAGGATCTCGGCATCCTGACGGTCGGCGGTTCCGACGCGCCGGTGGAACGCTTCGACGTGCTGGAAAACATCTATTTCGCCGTGACCCGTCAGAAACTGGACGGCACGCCTGCCGGCGGATGGCTGCCGGAGCAGAAGCTCAGCGTATATGATGCCGTGAAGCTGTTTACGGTAAACGCCGCGAAGTCCTGCTTCATGGAGAACGAGCTGGGGCAGATCCGGGAAGGTTTTCTTGCCGATCTGGTCGTGCTGTCGGAAGATATCTTTACGATCGATCCGGACAGGATCAAGGACGTCTGCGTGACCCGGACGGTCAGCTGCGGCAAGACGGTTTTCCGGAAAGAGAACTGACAGGCGTCCGTCAGCGTGAACACATCGCTCATTTTGATCCTATGTGCGACAAAAATCCGTCACACATGCTGCCAAATGGCACATGTTGTGACGGATTTCGCATCTTTTTGTGAACACATCCCTTATGATTAGCCTTGGTGTGAATAAATCGTGTCACACATTGACCATAAGAATCCACTGTGCGAACAGATTCTCTTGCTGCTCATATTATTCGCAGTCGAACACGCTGCAGACAAGTCTGATTCAATCTATTTTCCCGGCCCCTGATTCGTTTACACATTCTGTTCGACCCACGCCTTCGTGAACTCGATGAACAGCCGCGTGGAGCGCGAGACCGCCTCCCTGTCCTTTACGCATACGGCGATCTCACGGGTAAAATCCCCTTCCAGACTGCAGGCGGCCAGCGGGTAGGCACAGTTTTCGAGCATCAGTTCCGGCATGACCGCGACGCCGAGCCCGGCGGACACCATGGCCAGGATCGTCTCGTCGCCCTGTACCGTGTAGACCTCCGCAGGCCGTATCCCCAGCCGTTCCAGGATGCCGGCGACCTCGAAGTCGCTGCCCTCTTCAGGCCGGATGAACGTCTCGCGGGCCAGCGCCTCCGCCGGAAAGACCTTCCGCCCCGCCAGGGGATGACCCGCCGGAAGAACGGCCTTCCAGCGGTCCCGGTGCATCATCTCGCAGTCCACGTCCAGCTCCGCCGGCAGGCACAGAAAGCCGCAGTC
>JAFZRG010000118.1 GCA_017619985.1 Bacillota bacterium
CATAAGAAGAACGGGCTCTTGCGAGCCCGTTCTTTTTCATTTACCGGATATACTTGTACGGCAGTCTCAGCTGCATGCCCAGGGAAACTTCGTTGCTCAGGATGCCGCAGGCTTTGCCGATGTCGCCCAGCAGGATGATTTCTTCCCCGCTGCGGCCGATGAGCACCGCCTCGTCGTAGAGTTTCACGTCCGGGATGTCCGTCACGTCGATCATGAACTGGTCCATGCAGATATTGCCGATGATAGGTGCCCTTCTGCCCCCGATCAGCACGTAACCGCGGCCGGCGCCCCAGTTCCTGGGCAGGCCGTCCGCATAGCCGACCGGGAGCGTCGCGATGCGGCTCGGCCGGGTCGTACGGCCGCTCCTCAGATAGCTGACGGAGAAGCCCGCCGGCACATCCTTGATCTGCAGGATGACCGCCCTGACGGTCATGACGGGCTCGATGCCCTCCACACGGTTGAAGGCGCCCTGATACCGTCCGTACAGCGAGCCGCCGGGACGGCACAGTCCGTAGTGGGCCTGCGGCCGGTGGCTGGTCGCCGGAGAATTGGCCAGGGAACTCAGAGGCAGCTCCAGCCCCTTTGCCCACAGGGCGTTCAGCACTTTGTCGAAGCGCTCCTGCTGCAGGTCGCTGTAGGATTTATCCTCGAGATCCTCGCACGCCAGGTGCGAGAAGAGGCCGATCATATTCAGGTTGGGCAGCTGCGCAGCCGCGTACAGCGCTTCGACGGCCGCCGGGTCATCCCACTGATAGCCGATGCGGCCCATGCCCGTATCTACGCAGCCTAGAACTTCCATCGTCTGTCCGCGCTTTGCGGCCTCATCCGACAGGGCTTTCGCGTAATCCAGGTCTGCGATCAGGGTCACGACGTTAAGCTCGCAGGCAAGACCCGCGAGGTCCGGATGATTGAGCCCGAGCAGCACGATGCGGTCCGAAGGGTCCCCCAAGCTGCGCAGTTCCTTCGCCTCGCTCAGCGTCGCCACGCCGAAATCCCGCACGCCGCACGCGTGGAAAACAGGATAACATTCCTTCATGCCGTGACCATAGCAGTTGGCCTTGACCACCGCCAGCATCCGCGACCCGTCCGCGATCCGCGACTGCACGATCTCAATATTCCGTTTCAGCACCCTCAGGTCGATCTCGACCCAGGCGGGACGCTCCATCCAGTGTTCCATCGCTTCTCCTCTTCGCATCTGCGTTTGCGAAAAAACTGATTTTAGTATATCTTTAGATTGTCCGGATTTCAATGCGCGAGCCGTGCCCGTCCGGCAGAAAAGAGACCCATTTGAGCAAAACCCCGAACAAAAACCGCATACGGCTGACTCCGGTCAGCACACTGCACTACTTCCGCCTGGTCTACCGGTCGGTGCTGTTTCTCGTGCTGCTCGTCCTTTATATCGTCAGCCGTGTCAAAGGGAAAGACGACTTCGTCAATATCCTGGAGGACAGGCCGGTCATCATCACGATCATCTGCGCCGTGTTCATCTTTGAGATGGTCACGCGCTTTTTCCCGTCCAGACTGGAGAGCCCCGGCTGCCAGAAGCAGTTCGAGCACAACTATATCAAGACCGGCAGCACGGACATCGACGTGCAGGACAACAATGCCACGCTCGTGGTGCTGCTGCTGTGGATCGGCTTCAACGCGGTCTTCGGCGCGCTGTACCTGAAAGGCATCTTCGACGACGGCATCATGATGCTGCTCGCGTCCGCCTATTCCGTGTGCGACATGATCTGCATCCTGTTCTTCTGTCCGTTCCAGACGTGGTTCCTGAAGAACAAGTGCTGCAGCACCTGCCGCATCTACAACTGGGACTACGCCATGATGTTCACGCCGCTGTTCTTCGTGGCAAAACCCTACACCTGGGGACTGCTGGCTCTGTCCGCCGCCCTGCTGCTGCGCTGGGAGATCAACTTCTACCGTCATCCGGAGCGCTTTTCCGAGCGCACGAACGGCTATCTGCACTGCGAAAACTGCACGGAAAAGCTCTGCACGCACAAGCGCCACCTGAGAAAGCTCTGGGAACAGATCGCGGAATTCACAGCCAAGAGAAAGCGGCTGCTGGAGAAATAGAGAGCCCGGAAAACAAAGGGGACGGATCGCTCCGTCCCCTGTTTTTATTGCTTTTTCCGTTCTGCTCTACATTCTGCTGTCCGCTTCTGCCGGCATCATCGCGTCGAGGATGTTGCTGATGAAGACGGCTGCCTGCGCGCGGGTCACTTCTTCGCCGGGACGGAACGTACCGTCGTCGAAACCGCCCACGATGTCCGCCTTGGCCAGCCTCATGATGTACTCGTCGTAGCCGTTTTCGGGCATGTCGGTGAACGCGATCGACTTCTTGTTCGTGTAGTAATCGATATCCAGCGTGCGGGCGAAGTAATACGCCATCTCCGCGCGGGTCACGTTTACACCCAGCCCTTCGTCGAAGCGTGCGTCGATGACGCCCTCCGATTTGCAGTAGTCGCGGAAGCTTGCCGCCCAGTGATCACCCTGGATCATCGGGACCGATTCGCCCTTCATCTTGGCGTGCAGATTCGCCACCATGACCATGATCTCCGCATGCGTCAGCTTGCCGTTCGGGTCGTAGATCAGGCCGCCGGCCTTATCCTTCTTGCCGCCGACGATGCCGTTGTCGTACGCCTTCTGCAGGAACTTCAGGTACCAGGCATTCGCGGGCACATCCTTGAAGACGTTCTCCACGGCGTTCGGATCCGCCGGTTCCGCTTCCGCGAATTTCAGGATCACGATCTCGCCGTCCTTGATGGCATAGGCGATGCCGTTCTTCGCGACGGAAATGTCCGTGTACTGGATGGGAACGACTTCCGTGTTGTTCTCGTCCACCATGCCGTAGCGGTAATCGTACTGCGCGGCGTAACCCACGGTGAACAGGCCTTCGCCGTAACCGAACGCGCCGTTGTACTGCAGGGGGATCACGGCCTGACCGGTCGTATCGATGTAGCCGTAGCGGCCGTCCTGGTCCTGCACGTAGGCGTAGCCGTCCTTGAACATGCTGGCATTCTGATAGATGCAGGGAACGACTTCCCTGCCGTTCTTGTCGACATAGCCGTAAATCATACCGGTCGGATTTGCGACCACGGCAAGTCCGCTGCCAAAGTTCCACCAGTTGCTGTATTTTTCGGTATCGACGGAGATCTTGTGGTTTCCGTTGACGTCCATCCAGCCGGCGGTGATGTAATCATACCCGTAATAGCCGGCTTCGGTCTCTACGTTGCCGCCGTGATTATAGGCGATCAGGCCTTCGTTGACGGAGGTGACGGTCCAGTTCTCTCCGCCTGCCTTGGGTGTATCCTCATAGCACCACTGCTTGAGAACGACTTTCTGCGTCTGGACATCGATGATGTAAGCGTAGACATCGATCCCGTCCTTGTAGCCAAACACGGTGAGGTATCCGTCGTTTCCGAAGTATGCGGTCATGCTGCAGACGACTTCCGCCTCATCCACTTTGTCATATGACGCGATGATCTTCTTTGCCGAGGTGATCCGCTTTCCGTCCGTACCGTACAGATTGAAATCGAAATCCATACCCATCATATTGTCGGCTTCACCGGCATAGACCGGCATCAGGTCGACGATAACGCTGCCGTCACCGGAATAATGCGTCGATATGCCGATCTCGCCTTCGTGCCCGTCATATTCGCCCGGGATGCGAGTCAGGACTGATTTTCCGGACGGGCTGATGACCCCTTTGGATACCAGTTCTCCGGTATCGTCCACCACCTTGTAGCTGCCGTATCCGTTGCCCATCATGGAGACGCCGGTCGCCTTGACGCCGGTCTTGATCTCCTGGTAGGTGTACAGAGGCGCCTCCGCGAAAGCGACTGCCGGGATCAGGGACAGGCAGAGCGCCAGCGCGAGGCAGATAGATAAAATGCGCTTATTCATAAAAATCCTCCCAAACACTGCATAGAATTCTACGTTTTAATTATAAAGCAAAATCTCTTCTGTTTTGGTATAATTATCATAACTTATCGCATATTTTTTATGGGGAACCACTATGAAAAAACGGTTACTTACATTTTGCCTGGCGATAGCCCTGATCCTGGTGTCAGTTCCTGCAAACATCTTCGCCGCGGACATCGTCGATTCCGGCAGTTGCGGCGACAATCTCACCTGGACCCTGGATCGTAACGGTACGCTGACGATCTCCGGAAGCGGCGCTATGTGGGATTATCAAAGAGCGGGCGGCCCATGGCGCACAGGAGACAATCCTCAGCCGGACGTAACTGCTCTGATCCTGCCCAACGGTCTGACGAGCATAGGAACTTTTGCCTTCAGGGATTGCGTTTTCACCAGCGTCACCCTTCCCGAAAGTGTCGAGTCCATAGGGGAACTGGCCTTTTGGGACTGCGAAAAGCTTGTAAGCATCAATCTGCCGAAGAATCTCCGGCGCATCGGGGACGATGCTTTCTCGGGCTGTCAGAGCTTACAAAGCATCCATATTCCTGCAGCCAGCCTGGGCAGCGGGATCTTTGCCCACTGCTATGCTCTTTCAAACGTTACGATAGCCGACGGAGCGACAGCGATCCCTCCCAGCATGTTCGCTTACTGCAGCAGCCTGACCAGCCTTGTGATCCCTTCCGGCGTTACGAGCATAGGCGCCGGAGCGTTTGACTACTGCACTTCTCTGACATCGCTCGTGATACCCGACAGCGTGACCACCATAGAAAACGCTTTTGCAAAATGCAGCGGGCTTGCGAATAAAGACGGCCTCATTATCATGAACGGCAGGCTCTTCTCTTTCTGTGAAAACAAAGACGCCTCCCCAAAAGATCCTGAAACCCTTGTCGACATTATCATCCCCGAAGGCGTAAAGACCATCGAAAAAGGCGCCTTTCAGTGGTGCGGCAGCGTCAGAAGCATACGCATCCCGGAGGGCGTTACAATGATCGGCAACGGCGCCTTTTATTGCTGCGGCGCTCTTGAATCGATCACGATCCCAGACAGCGTAAAGCAGCTCGGACCCGGAGACGACGACCTGTCAGATATGTTCTATATGTGCGAATCCCTAAAGAGCATCAAGGTCGGTTCCGGCAATTCGGGCTATAAAGACATCGACGGCGTTCTTTTCAACAAAGCAGGTACAGAACTTCTCGTCTGCCCGGCCGGACGCACCGGAGAATATATCATCCCCGGTGGGGTCACCAAGATCGCTCCCAACGCGTTTTTCGACAGCAAAGTGACGAGTATTGTGATTCCGGAAGGCGTGACTGTCCTGGACGGCATCAGTTGGTGCTACAGTCTTAAGAGCATTACGATCCCCCGCAGCGTGACAAAGATCGAAGAATTCGGCATTTATAACTGTGAATATCTGGACGATATCTATTATTGCGGAACTGCGGCAGACTGGAACGCCATCGAGAAAGGAGATACGGATCCGGATCTTTCGAAAGTGAAGATTCACTTCAATACCGCCCCGGTGGACCCGAACGCTGTGGAGAACATCTTCAAGGATGTTCCCGCCGGCGCCTGGTACGCGAAGTTCCTGCAGAAGGCATACGACAGCAAGATCATCGCAGGGACGTCTGCAACGACATATGCGCCGACCGCCAACCTGAACCATGGCCAGATCATGGTCATGGCGGCCAACCTGCACAGCAGGCAGAAGCAGGACAAGTACGATTTCCAGGCCAATAAAAAGGCCGGAGACGCCTGGTACCAGGTGTTCGAAGACTATTGCAAAGCCGAAGGGATCATCGACGGCCGTTTCGACGGAGCAGAGACCAGGAACGTGACCCGTGAAGAAATGGCCTATTATTTCGCCAACACCCTGACAGACAGTTCCTATAAAAACAAGAAGACCGTCGAACTGAACGACATCGCCGGCAATCCCTATGAGGAGGAGATCGTGAAACTGGCGAAAGCGGACATCGTGGGCGGAAAGGGCGAAGGAAAATACGATCCTTCCGGCCTGATCACCCGCGCGGAAGCAGCGGTCTTCATCAGCAACATCCTCGACGCCATCGAATGACCCTTTCGGAAACGGCACGATAAAACCCCGGCCCGCGCGGACCGGGGTTTTCTTATGGTCATTCTCTATTCGTATCCCATCGTGCTCACGTTGGGGTTGATCAGGCAGATGTAAGTCTTTCCGGGCATCCAGCGCAGATCCCATCCGTTGGCCATTTTGTACGTGAACGCGTCGTCCCTCGTATTCCTGGACCAGGTGATGGGGATGGCCTTGCCGCCGCAGAAGTACATGCCGGAATGTTCGCCGGTCGTCGCGACCCGCAGGCGCCCGACGCTGTCGAGGACCTGGCTCGTCGTGTTCAGCACGAGCACGTTCGTCACGCCGACCTGTTCGTCGGTGTTGCCGTCGACGTATTCCCGGTTGTGACCCTCGATCATATACAGCTTCGTCTCGGGGTCATAGGTGAAGATATCCGTCTTGTAGCTGGAAAATCGCACGGTGACGACCTCCGCCGTCTCGCCGAACTTGGCCGGGTTCTCGTTGTTGAACTTCAGCGGTGCTTTGTAGCCTTCGTTATGCTCGAGGCGGTAGCTGGACCCTTCCACGAAATTCAGGATGTTCTCGCCGCTCGTGAGCATGGAGTGTTCGTAGCCCGCGTACTGCATGCGGTAGGCATCGCGCCAGAAGATGGATGCGTCCCGGCCGCCGCGTACGCCGTCGAAGTGCGTCAGTTTCCAGGCGCTCAGATCGTAGTAGGCTTCTTCGCTGCCGCCCGCGTGGATGATGATCGCGTCGTAGCCGGTCGCCAACTCGATGTAGTACGGGCGGATGGAGCGGATGCTGCCGAGGGTATCGATGCCTTCCATCGTCGCGAACAGCGCCTCCATGCGCGTGATCCCGCCTTCGGCGCAGACCTCGTAGATGATGTCCGCCTGGGAGACGCCCAGCTGCGGCAGGGCTTCGCGCTTGTTGTTGATCATGACCGCGTACGGTCGCATCATGGAAAGGTCTTTGTCGACCTTTTCGCCGGACAGAGGATTGCGGTAGTAGACGGGCTTGGGTTTGGCAGGTTCCACGATGGTGGGCTGCGCTGCTTCCGCGGTCTGTTCCCCCTCGCCGCCTTCGGCAGGTTCTTCGGTTTCAGAACCGGGCTGCAGCGCGTTCGGATCGATGCTGTCATCGCCGCCCGAACAGCCCGAGAGGACCAGTCCCGTGATTAAGGCCAGGATCAGAAGCAGGCTCCATACAGATTTCTTTTTCATAGATACCCCCTTTTACCGGAAACGGATGAGGCAGAAAAACAGGAACGCCAGCTGGGTCAGTTCGCAGACGAGGCCCAGCACGTCCCCGGTGATGCCGCCCAGGACGCTTTTGACCCGCAGCGTGACCAGCGCGCCGGCGAGCAGGCTGAGGACCGCCGCGATGCCTAGCGGAATGTTCAGCAGAAACGCCGCCGCGAGGCAGAGCGCGAGGTCGAAGACCAGCACGCCGCCTGTCGCGTGTTTGCAGAACGTCTCCGCCATGCCCTGCGGGCGGATGTACGGCGAAAGCGTCGAGGCGAGCACGGGCGTGCACTTTCCGATGACCGGAAACAGCAGCGCGGCCTGCCAGGACGCGTAGTTCAACAGGATAAGATACGCCGCGGACGCGAAAATCAGGCCGAGTACGCCGAAGCTGCCGCTGCGCGAATCCTTCATGATCTCGAGCATCCTGTCGCGGTCGCGGCCGGAGAACAGCGCGTCGCAGCAGTCGCCGAGGCCGTCGAGATGGATGCCGCCGGTGACGAGCAGATACGCCAGGAACATCAGCAGGGAGACAGCCGGCATGGGCAGCCAGCGGTTCAGCTGCCAGACACATGCCAAAACGCCGCCGGTGACCGCCCCCACGAAGGGCAGGAGCGGGATGCCGCGGACGTAGCGCTCTTCTGTATATTCGATTTGCGGCACCGGGATCCGGGTAAAGAATCCCAGCATGAGAAAGAACGCCTTCATCATATGTTTATTATACAATGAGAGGCGTTCTTTTGCATTGTCTTTTCTTTTTACAGCTGGTTCACGACGCCGTAGAACAGGGGCAGTCCGTCCGTGCCCGTCAGGGCGAACAGGAACGGCCGGTCGAGCTTAAACTCCACGTGTTCGTCGGGCGGCATCGCCGCGCCGCAGTACATCATGACGGTAAAGGCCGCCGCTTCGCAGCCTTCCTCATCCACTTTGACCCGCGCATTGTGGCTGGCGCTTCCGATGAAGACACCCTCCAGATCCGTCAGGTTCGAAAAATCCGCCTGGCGGCTGAACATCTCGCTCACGCCCAGGGACTCCAGCGTCTTCTGCAGATCCATCTCGGCCGAGACGTCGAACTTGGGCACCGCCATGTCGATCATGACGTGCTTGCTGTTCTCCTCCCGTGTCTCGTAACTGCCCAGCAGGAAGTCCATGGCGGAACCGTCCGCCAGGAGGCTGGCGGGATCGACGCCCTCGTCGGGAAGGATGAGCCACATGCTGCCCGCGTCCTCGAACGGCAGGTTGACCGCGCCGAAGTGCTCAGTCCAGTAATACTGGCCGCTCTCCGTGCGGTGCATGAAGTCCGCGTCCGCGTCGTTCTTCGCGCCGTGGAACGTTTCCGTATATGTGTTGTCCTCCTGGAACCGGTCGGTCCACTTCGCGCTGAAGTAGACCGTCGTGGCGAGCGCCATCACGGTCTCGGGGTCAAAATCGTCCAGGCTGTCCACCGCGTCCGACAGCAGTCCGCCGGTGTTCTCGTTCAGCCAGTCCTTGAAGGCTTTGGAGAATGCCGGATCCGTCATATCCCCCTGATAGCTGCCGGCGAGATATTCTTCCGCCAGCGTTCTGAGCACCGCTTCCTTGAACGTCACGTCCTTGTTCATCCAGAGGGACGCCGCCATCCGGCTCGTGCACGCGCCGTCGTCGCAGTAATTCGCGTTCCAGAGCGCTTTCGCGACCGCGCGGGTCTCCTCGATGGAGCTCATGCCCAGCAGATCCAGCAGTTCCTGACGGGTGCTGCCGCCTGCCGTCTCCGCTGCCATGGCGAGCGCCATCCAGATATTCAGCGGCGAGCAGGCCGCGTTGTCTCCGGCTTCCTCGGGCGTCAGATACGCGGCTGCCGTCTTTTTCAGATATTCGTTCAGCTTGCCGGTATAGGCGGACGCTTGCTCCTGCTGTGCCAGGCGGCTGTCGCGCCAGGCCGTATAGACCGCGTCGTAGCCGTCGGAATCGAACACTCCGTCGGACTTGATGAACGACTCTTCATCCGGATACGGCGCCATGTCCGGCAGCGCCGGAACTTCCAGCGCATAGGCATTTTCGATCGCTGGCTTCGGTTTCGGGCCGGTACTGCCCGCTTCATCGGAACAGGCGCAGACGCTCAGGGTCATCGCCCCGGCCAGCAGCAGCGCCGTGATTTTCTTCGTGTGTTTCATGGTATAAAAATCCCCTTTCACCGCTATAGACAGGATCCGGGGGCGTTTGGTCGCGCATTATTTGATCTTTAACTGGCAGCCGCAGACGGACAGGTAAACGTGATCCGCCAGAGCCGCCGCGTGGCAGTTGATGCGGCCGAGGGCATCGCGGTAGAGACGCGAGACCTTTGTCGCAGGCACGAGGCCGTCTCCCACTTCGTTCGTGACCATCACAAGGTCGATGTTCACGGCCTCGCAGAGTTCGGCCAGAGCCGTCAGTTCCTGTTTTACTTTTTCTTCGGCAAGATCCGCGTCTTCCTGCTTCGGGTCATCCCAGTCGGAGATGGCGGAGAAGAACGTGTTGTCGAGCAGAAAGCCCACGCAGTCCAGCAGCACGGCCTTTTCCGCGCCTAGGGAGATGCGGTCGAGATTGCTCCAGCGTTCTTCCGTGCGCCAGTTTGCGGGCCGCCGCTCCCTGTGCCGCCGGATGCGGTCGTCCATCTCGCCGTCGGTGTTCGTCGCCGTGGCGATGTACAGTACGGAGGCGTCCCCTGCCGTTTCCTTCACCAGCTTTTCCGCGAAATCGCTTTTGCCGCTGCGCGCGCCGCCGGTCACTAAGGTGATCATTTCTCGTCCTTTCTGATATCGATGCGGTAGGTCTCATCCATGGCTTCCTGCGCGAACGTGTGCATGTCGCGCATCATGGCGCAGGCGGATCCGACGATGTGGAACGCCAGCGGGCAGCCGGTGCCTTCGCCGAGGCGCATACGCATGTCGAGGATGGGTTCGAGGCCCAGCTCCTTCATGATAAAGGCGTACGCGGGTTCGGCCGAGGCGTGTGAAGCGAACATGAAGTCCGCGCAGGCCGGGTTCAGCCGGTACGCGCACAGGGCCGCCAGCGAGCTGATGACCCCGTCGATGACCATGGGCAGCCGGTAATACGCCGCGCCGATATAGCAGCCGGTGAGGGCCGCGATGTCGAAGCCGCCGACCTTCGCGATCACGTCGATGGGGTCGGACGGATCGGGCCTGTTGAGCGCGAGCGCTACCCGGATGACTTCCTTTTTATGGGCGAGGCCTTCATCCGTCAGGCCGCCGCCCTTGCCCACGACTTCGTCTGCGGAAAGTCCTGTGAGCGCCATGCAGCAGGCGCTGGTGGAACTCGTGTTGCCGATGCCCATCTCACCGTTGCCGAGCAGCTCGTACCCTTCTTCTTTGCACTGCCGCACCATGTCGATGCCGGTCAGGATGCCCTGGATGGCCTGTTCGCGGGTCATGGCGGGACCTTTCGCGAAGTTGTTCGTGCCGTCCGCGATGTGGCGGTCGATCACGAGATCGCAGTCCACGCGTCCCTTGACGCCGATGTCCACGACTTTGAGATCCGCACCGGCGTAGTGAGCCAGCACGCCCACGCCGGACACGCCTTCCGCGATGTTTTTCGTGTGATTGCGGGTCATCTCCTGCGGTGTGCCTGCCACGCCTTCCTCGACGACGCCGTTGTCCGCCGCGAAGACGAGCATGCAGCGCTTTTCCGCCGTGTTGATCACTTTGCCCGTGATGCCTGCCATCTTGACGGCCATGGTCTCGAGCCGTCCCAGGCTGCCCAGGGGCTTTAAGAGCGCGTCGTTGCGCTGTTTTGCTGCTTCGACGGCCACCGCGTCCGCACCGGTGATGCCGTTCAGATAGTCTTGAATGGTCATGGATTCTCCTTAATTTACAATAAACCCATCTGTTTTAACCCGAAGATCCACAAGAACATGGAAAGGATCGAAAAGATCGACGTCACGACCACGATTTCTCCCGCCAGGTCGCCGTCGCAGCCCATGCCGCGCGCCATCGGGAACGATGAGATGGCCGTCGGCGACGCGCTCGTCAGGAGCATGGCGCCTAAAATGTGACCCGTCCAGCCCCACCGAATCGGCAGGAGCATATAGATCAGCGGGTAGACCGCAAGTTTGACCGCGGTCACGAGGATGAGGTCTCTGCGGTTCTCCTTCGCCGACTTCAGGCTGAAGGACGCGCCCAGCGTGATGAACGCCATAGGTGTGACGACCCCGGACATGCCCGCGACGACCGAATCCAGCGGATCCGGCAGATCGATATTCAGCGCGTTGACGAGGATGCCGAGCATGGCGCCCCAGATGAGCTTATTTCTAGCGATACCCAGCAGGATGCTGCCCACATTCAGCTTCGTTCTGCCCGCCGCGGCCTTGCCTTTGGCGATCGCGGCCTTCTGCCCGCAGATCTCGAGCACGACGACGGACAGCACGTTGTACACCGGCACGCAGATGGCCAGCGCCAGCGCCACTTCCACGGTGTTGCCCACACCGAACAGGCTCTCCGCCACCGGGATGCCGAAGATGACCGCGTTGCTGCGAAACATGCCCTGCGTCATGCTGCCGACCCTGGCCGGGTCCTTCTCGACCAGGCTGCAGAGGCCGAAGCACACGCACCATCCGATGATCGTGGCAACGCCCGCGTACAACCCGAAACCGCCGCTGATGCCGCTCAGATCCGCGTTGTAGATGTTCTTGAACATCAGGAACGGCAGAAAGACGGTCACGAGCAGTTTATTGATATCGCTGTTCAGTTTTTCCGGCAGTTTTCCGCTGCGTTTCAGTGCGACGCCGAGACCCATGTAGATCATGAGCGGCGTAATGACTTTCAGCGAAACGATCAGATTATTCATGTCTTACCTTAAGAAGCCTAAACGTGCGCAATGCCGCGCTCTCATAGAGTTCCTCCGCGTGACCCATGGCAAATTCCAGGGTGCACGGACCCTGCACGGTCGGGACGATGCTGTCGACGAGGGAGAGCATGTCCTCCGCTTTCTCGCCCATGCCGCCGACGATGGCGATGCAGGGCCTGCCGGCCTTCCGGCAGCGTTTTCCGACACCCGCGACGACCTTGCCGTGCGCCGACTGCCAGTCGATGCGGCCTTCGCCGGTGACCACGAGATCAGCCTTTTCGAGCAGGGCATCGAAACCGACCAGATCCAGCACAGCGTCGGATCCTGAACGCATCCGTGCGTTCAGGAAGATCTTCAGCGCCGCGCCTAATCCGCCCGCCGCGCCTGCGCCGGGAAAGTCCGTATCCGCGCCGAGATCGCGCCTCAATACGGCCGCATAATTGGCCATGCCCGCTTCGAGTTCGTCACGGATCGCAGGGACCGCGCCTTTCTGCGGTCCGAACGTGAACGTCGCGCCGTCAGGGCCGAGCAGCGGGTTGTCCACGTCGCTCATGACGGTGAAGTTTGTCTCTCTGGTTTCAGGCAAAAGACCGGACACGTCGATGCGCGCGACCTTTGCGAGATCGCCGCCTCTACCTTCAAGTTCTGCGCCCTGCGCGTCCAGAAACCGCACGCCGAGAGCTCTCGCACAGCCCATGCCGCCGTCGTTCGTTGCGCTGCCGCCGATCGCGATGGTCACGTCGCGGCAGCCTGCTTTCAGAGCCGCGGCGATCAGTTCGCCGGTGCCGAAGGTGGAGGTATTGCGCGGGTCACGCAGCGACGGATCGACCAGCACGAGGCCGGAAGCCGATGCCATCTCGATGATGCATCTGCCGCCGGGCAGCAGGCCGTAGCCTGCTTCGACGGGTTCTCCCAACGGCCCCGTCACCGTAACGGGTACCCATTCGCCGCCGGTCGCCATGATGACGGCTTCTGCGGTGCCTTCGCCGCCATCCGCCATGGGCACCCAGTCGCAGCTGCAGTCCGGGAAGACCTCTTTCGCGGCGCGGGTCAGCAGTTCCGCGATCTTTACGGAACTGAGCGATCCTTTGAACGAATCCGATGCGAAGAGAAAACGCATAGCCATATCAATGCTTTCCTTTCGGGTTTCTGAGAATGCGGAGCAGAAGAGCCACGACACATGCTCCCGCGGCAAAGGCAGCGATGGGGATCACACTGAACCCTTTCGACTGCGCCTGCTGCGCTTCCTGCAGGGCCTCTTCGATCGGCGCGGGATCGATCAGTTCGATCTCCTGCTTCAGAGGAGCCCGATAATCCGTCCGCACCGTATAACCGCACTCGGTGCAGCGAAATTCGCGGTAGCCCTGCACGCCGTAATCCGCCTCGACCTTCGTCTCCGTCCAGTAAAGATTTCCATGCGGGCAGGGACGCAGGATCTCGTCGTAGACAAAGACTTCATCGCGCTCGAAATCCTCCGTGCAGCCGCCCCAGTCGTACGTCCACTGCAGCACCTCGCCGATGTACGGCGCGCAGTAGGCCCTGCGGTCGCGGTTGTCCTCGAAGAAGCGGATGCGGCCTTCAACATGGTTGTCCACGATCTCGCCTGCGTACGACGTGCCCTTCGGGTAGATGATGTACATGCCGACGAGGCCGCCGTCGTGCACGTAGCCGTGGTCCGAATCGTAGCCGTCGATCTTGATATCGCAGTCGACGATATCGATATATCCTGCGGCGTACGCGCCGCCCATGAACTGCTCGTCTTTGTATTCTACGTCCGTGTCGATGCAGACCAGGGACACGTCTGCCGCGCAGCTTTCCAGCCTGCCGCTGCCGTAACCCGCAAGACCGCCGACGCCAAAGCAATGCCCAGATGTGGACAGTTCGCAAAAGCCCTGCACGCTGCAGTTCCGCACGATCGCGCCGTTTTCCATCATCCCGGCGAACGGCGAAGCGAATATGCAGAGCTCGGACTGATACGCCAGTGTCGATGCGCCGACCAGGTTCAGGTTTTCCACGACCCCGCCGTCCAGAATGCCGAAAAAGCCCTGGAAATACCCTTCGTATTCTTTGTAGTTGCCGTCGTACACCGTGCGGGTCTGATTCGCAAACCCCGCCGGATGCGAGTTGTAGATCGTGTGGCCCTGTCCGTCGAGATGGCCATAGAACACGACCGGCTGCCACGCGAGTTCTTCCGTCATGTAGATATCTTCCGTCAGCACGAAATCCCCGTACGGGTCCTCGGCCAGCAGAAACAGATCCTCCGGCGAAGAAATAGCAACCGGACCGTCCGCGAAGACGATCCCGGTTGCCATGCTTATACAGATCAACAGCAAAACTGCGATTCGTTTCATATTTGTATTATTCCGCCGTCAGGTTGTCGAAATAGCCGGAGATCCAGATGATGGGCGTGCCCTTGTCGCCGGAGCCGCTCGTCAGGTCGCACAGCGACCCGATCAGGTCGGTCAGCCTGCGGGGGGTCGTGCCCTGCGAAGCCATGTTGCCGACCATGGATTCTGTCGGCTTATGTTTGATGGATTCCTTGATCGCGGCTTCGAGCTCTTCGCCCTTCAGATGCTTGAAGTCGTTGTCCGCGAGGTACTTCAGCTTCAGCTCGTTCGGCTGGCCTTCAAGCCCTGCCGTGTAAGCCGGAGAGACCACGGGGTCTGCCAGCTCCCAGATCTTGCCGACGGGGTCCTTGAACGCGCCGTCGCCGTAGACCATGGCCTCGACATGCTTGCCGCTCGCTTCGTACAGCGCTTTCGCGATGCCGTCCACGACGGGCTGGCAGTCGCGCGGGAACAGCTTGATGCGGTCCTCGGTGGACTTGTTGGAGCCGTACAGACCGTAATCTTCGTTGTAACCGCTTCCGTTGACCGGCGCGCTCAGCACGTCCGCCATGTCGTAGACGATCTCGCCGCCGGCGGCCTTGAGGATGCGCTTCGTCCTCTCGCGGGTGTGGATGTCGCAGGCCAGCACGTTCTTCGTGTAGTTCAGGATGGCGCGCGCATCGTTCGCGAAGATGATCTCGCACTCGGCGCCGACGCCTTCGATCAGCTCATGGTAATACGTGACGTAGTCCATGCCGGTGAAGGGGTGCAGCTGATAGCCGAAATGCTTGCGGTAGGTCTCTTCGTCCAGAACGTCCTTGTACGGGTCAACGCCGGAAGCGTCGAGATCATCCTGCGAGAAGAAATGGTTGCCCACTTCGTCCGCGGGATAGGAGAACAGGATGTAGATCTTCTTCGCGCCTTTCGCGAAGCCTCTCAGCAGGATGGAGAAGCGGTTGCGGCTGTGGATGGGGAATACGATGCCGAATACGCCCGAGGGGAACTTCGCGCGGATGTCGTCCGCGATGTCGTCGACGGTGGCGTAATTCGCCTGCGCTCTCGCGACGACGGATTCCGTGACCGCCACGATGTCCTTATCGAGCAGATCCGCGCCGCCGTTCGATGCGGCCAGGACGCTGTCTGCGACGATCTTCACGATGTCGTCTCCTTCGCGGATGATGGGCGCTCTGACGCCTCTGGATACGGTTCCGATCAGTCTTTCCATAACTCGTGCCTCCTTCATGACTTGCGGGTATGGTTTTCTACAGATAATTCAGCGGGTTGTACGGCGTGCCGTTGTAGCGGATCTCGAAGTGGCAGTGCGGACCGGTGGAATAACCGGTGCTGCCGACCAGCGCGATGTTCTGTCCCTGGTAGACGTTGTCGCCCACGCTGACGAGGATCTTGCTGCAGTGCGCGTAATAGGTCTCGTACAGACCGCCGTGGCTGATGATGACGAGATAGCCGTAGCTGCCCTTCCATCCGGCGAACGTAACGGTGCCGCCGTCGCTGGCGTAGATCTTCGTGCCGTAGGGGGCTGCCAGGTCGACGCCCGTGTGGAGCGTGCCCCAGCGCATGCCGAAGTACGACGAGATCGTGTAGTGGGTCAGCGGGTAGTGGAACGCGCCGGTGCCCTGGGTCGCCGGGATGGGCTTCGTGCCGCGGTACTGGACCTCCGCTACCGGTTCGGTGATGCGGGTGGTGGATACGACGGTCCGGGAGACTTCCTCGCCGTTGACTCTCTCCACCGTCGCAACGATGAGATCCGTGCCTTCCTGTCCGTGCGTCTTGATCTCCGTTTCGCCTTCGTACAGGGACGCGTTGTCGATGTACTGCACGTCGTACGCTACGGGAGCCGTATACGTCGCGGTCTCCGTGCTGCGGATCGTGATGCGCGGTTCATTCGTCGCGGAATCGTTGCCCTGCAGGTATTTCTTGGCGTCCGAACGGTTCCAGATGTCGCCCAGCACGCAGTAGCACGGGAGGATCTCGATCTTCTGGTCGTACGACACTTCGTTCACCTGGCCGCTGATCTCCGACGTCGTGTATTCCGTCTGGATCTCCGTCAGGAGAGACTTCGCGACGCTTTCGCTCTCGAGGATGCACGTCTCCTGATCGTCCAGGCAGATGACGTACGCCTCGACCTGCAGATCCCTCATGTACGTGATCGTGTTGAGGATATCCTCATCGCTGTCCACATCCAGGTTGAAACCGACGACTTTGTTGAACTCCATATCGCGTTCGGCGTCCAGCGAAACGTTGGCGCCGGTCGCCTTCGACAGCTTGTCACCCAGAACGTCGATGGTCCTGTACACGTCATCCACGCTCCGGGCAGTGCCCAGCAGTTTGCCGTGGTAACTGTATTCGTATGCCGTGGACGATTTGATCAGCACGAACGAAGCCGCGCCGATCACGACCAGCATGGTGAAAGCGGTCAC
>JAFZRG010000014.1 GCA_017619985.1 Bacillota bacterium
CCCGTTGTGACTGGAGTTCAGACGTGTGCTCTTCCGATCTGATCCGGACAGCATCCGTGCGTTCATGGATACTCTTGTTTCCCGCGGCCTGCTGACACCGGCGGAATACGCGGCCGTGGATCCGCGGCGCATCGCGGCGTTCTTCGGGTCACAGACAGGCAGAGAAGCCATGGCGGCGCAGGAACTGTACAAGGAAGCGCCGTTCACGATACGCCACGACATGGGCGGCCGCCAGGTCCTGGTGCAGGGCACGATCGACTGTTATTTCCGCCAGGGAGACGGCTGGGTGCTCGTGGACTATAAATCCAACTATATCGACAAAGACGATCTCGATGCCGAGATGCAGCGGCTGCGGGCGGAATACCTGCCCCAGCTGGCGCTGTACCGGGAGGCCCTGGAGGGGGTCACCGGCGTGCCGGTGAAAAAGGCCGTGCTCTATCTCTTCGGCATCGACAAGGAAATATCCATCGATGATTAATCCCGATCTTCATCTGCATACGTATTTCAGCGACGGCCTCGAGTCGCCGTCCGTTGTCGTGCGCCGTGCGAAGGCGGCTGGCATCGACGTGCTTGCCGTGACGGATCACGACGGCATGGGCGGCGTGGAGGAAGCCGTGGAGGAGGGCCGGCGCATCGGTGTGCAGGTCGTCCGGGGCGTGGAATTCTCCGCCGAATACGCGCAGGACGTGCCCGGTTTCGAGGGCTGCACGCACTACATGCACATCCTGGGCTACGGCATGGATCCTGCGGATCCGGAGCTGAAGGCCGTCCTCGACTATATCCAGGAGCGCAGGGTCCGGCGCAACGAGCAGCTGAGGCTGGTCTTCGAAGAACTGGGTTATCCCATGACCATGGAAGAGCTGAAGGCACATTCCATCAACGGTTTCGTCGGCAAGGTCTCGTTCGCGCGCATCCTGACGGAGCGGGGCTTCTGCTCGCATCCCATCGACGCGTTCCGCGATAAAAATCTGCTCGCGCATCCGAAGATCAAGGCGGTGCACCGGTACAAGATCTCGGCGGAGGAGGCGATCCGGGTCATCGGCAAGGCCGGCGGCAGGTCGTTCTTCGCCCATCCGTTCCAGCTGTCGTTCCGCCCGCCGCGGGAAGAACCCGAAGACGTTTACCGTAAGCGCCAGGAGGCGGTGATCTCCGCCCTGAAAGAGCTGGGACTGGCCGGCATCGAGTGCTGGTATCCCACGCATACGCCGGAACAGACCGCGTATCTGCTGGATCTGGCGGAGCGTCTGGACCTGCTCGCATCCAGGGGATCCGATGACCACGGCGAAAACGCCCGCCCCGTCAAGAAAATGGGCAATTTCTCGACAGAAGCGGATCTTTCCATGTTAAAATGGGTGGAAGACTATCTATAAGGAGTTTGGATCTATGAACGGAAATGCGATACAGCTGGTGGGAGACGTCCTGCTCGTCCTGTACACCTTTTTCGGCGTCGTGCCGATGCTTCTGAATACCATCTCGCAGTTCACGGTGCTGAAGCGCTTTTCGGAGGAGATGGTGCGCGAGGGCGTCATCGAGGAGCAGAAAGTGAAGGACATCATGCCCAAGAAGCAGCTTGCGGGGGTCATTATCTCGGCGCTCATGCTGTTCGTCCTGTTCTCCGCCTGCATCAAGACGGCGCCGTTCGGATGGCTGTGCGCGGGCATCCCGTTCCTGGTGGGCCTGTTCAAATACCGCAACATCATCGAATTCAACAGCTTTACGGTCAAGCGCTTCCAGAACAACTTCAAGGGCGAGTACAACGTGAAAAAGCTGAACAAATATATCGAAACGCATTTCTAGAGGGTACGTATGAAAGAATGGATGAAGGTAAAGACCAATAAGGCGCTGTTCGTGCTGGCAGTCGTCTCCTTCGCGGTCATCACGCTGGAGGGGATCCTTTTCTACGCCTCGTTCGAAGACGTCTTCTTCCGCATTCTGATGATCCTGCAGAACACCATCAAGGCGTTCACGTTCAAGGCGAACATCTCGCTGGAGAACGCGCGGGCCTTCATGCTGGAGGATCCGACGCCGTTCAAGACGTTCCTCGGCTATCTGTACATGATCTGCGTGTTCACCGCGCCGTACTGCACGATCGCGACGGTGTACAAACTGCTGGAGCGGGCTTTCAAATTCGCGTTCTGGCTGCGCAAGCCGGAAGACGCACAGCATATCGTCATCTTCGGCTACAACGACACCGTGAAGCAGCTGCTGAAGAGCGCGGACGGAAAAGCGCAGCGCATCCACGTCGTCTGCGAAAAGGAGCCTCCTGCGGAGGAGCGCTACCGGATGATCCGCAGGAAGATCCGCCTGCACTCCTTCGACCTGGCCAAAGCGGAAGAGGCGGAAGTGGACAAGCTGCTGAAGGAACTGGAGATCGTCGACGCGAAGTACGTCCTGCTGTTTGAGGATTCGTCCATCCGCAACTTCTCCATCCTGCAGGCGCTGGCCGGCGGGGAAGGCAGGCTGGCGCAGGGCGCCAAGGTGTTCTGCCGCTGCGAGGACGAAGGCATCGGGCGGCTCATCGAGAGCTACTACGACACGGCGGACGGTGGCTCGAAACTTCACCGCTTCGATTTCGAGATCATCGACCTGCCGCAGCTGCAGGTGCGCAGCATGTACCGCGACGCGCCGCTGCATTCGTACTGGATGAAGGCGGACGAAGAAACGCGGAAGCATCCCGAAGACTGGCGCGTGCATCTGATCATCCTCGGTTTCGGCAAGGTGGGGCAGCAGGCCCTGCTGCAGGCCATGAATCTCGGGGTCACGCATAGCGAAAATCCGATTGTCATCGATGTGATCGACCAGGATATGGAGCGCAACCGCGCGCTGTTCCTCAATCACTTCAGCCCCGGCGCGATCGACCCGGTCGCGGACGATCCGGACGTCTGCTGTCTGGATACGCGCTGGGCGGACGGCAGCCTGACGCTGCGCTTCCACAAGATGGACGTGCGCTACGGCGCGTTCCGCAAACTGCTGTCGCAGCTGACGAAGGGGCCGGAAGGCAACTTCACCTACGTCGTATCGTCTATCGACCAGCCGGATACCGGCATCCACTGCATCAGCGAACTCTGGCGCTTCCTGCGCGCCGCGGACAGACAGCGCGGACAGGACGTGCCCATCATGGCGCGCATGGATTCCGACTTGCGGCTGCAGCGCTATCTGAAGAACGACGCGGAAGGGTCCATGATCGAAGGCGTGCGGGTCATCCGTCCGCCTGAGGATATCCTGACCCTGGACAATCTGTTCGAGGCGGAGACCGACAGTTCCGCCAAGCAGTGCAACGCCTACTACGCGAAGATGAAGTTCGACGCGGAAGGCGCTCCCGGACCGAAGACCGCGGAGGAGATCAAGGATTCCTGGAACGCCCTTACGCTGTTCCGCCGGAACGCGAACCGCGCGGCGGCATATCACAACGAGGTGCTGCACGACGTACTGGACTGCTCGCTGGGCGAAGAAAAGACCGCCGTAATACAGCCGCTGTTCGAAGGCGATGACCCTCTCATCCGCTGGGAGGACGGTATGTGGCACTTTACAAAGACGGACGAGGAGTTCATCGAACAGGTGACCCTGCCCGAGCAGCACTTTGCCCGCGAGATGCTGAAGACCGAACACCGCCGCTGGTGCTATTACATTGCGTCCATCGGCTGGGAACCGCCCGAAGAGAACGGCCGCGATGTCCGCAAGGACGACAGGCTGCGCATCAATCCGTGCATCGTCTCCTGGGACGATCTGCTGCTGTGGCAGCCGCACACCGTCAAGTACGATCTGATGCCGCTCATGGCGGAGTATGAGGCGATGAAGAAATAAGAAGATCATAAAAAACGACCCCGCAGGAAAGATCCTGCGGGGTCTTGTTTTGCGTTTGTTTCAGCTTACTTTGTGAAGTATTCCACGGCAGCTTCCATCAGCTTCGGGTCGTAGTCGCCCGGGATGTTGCGGAAGATGCCCTTGCTGTAGCGTTCGATATGGCCCATCTTGCCGAAGACGCGGCCGTCGGGGGAGGTGATACCTTCGATGGCGTATGCGGAACCGTTCGGGGTCACGTCTACGCTCATGGAAGGCACGCCGTCGAGGCCGACGTACTGCATCGCGATCTGGCCGTTCGTCGCCAGCTGGCGGATGAGTTCGTCGCTCGCGTAGAAGCGTCCTTCGCCGTGGGAGATCGCCAC
>JAFZRG010000119.1 GCA_017619985.1 Bacillota bacterium
CGTGTCGTTCTCTACGAGGGAGTCGATGGTGTTCGCGCCGACTTCCAGTTCGTAGGTGGTGCCGCTGACCAGATAGTTCATGGTGGTCATCTCGCTGGAATACAGCGTGCGGTAGACCTGTTCTGCAGCGTAGGTGCGTCCGTCGGGACCGGTGCCGGTCTCTTCTTCGCCGCCGGAGGGTTCTGCCGGAGCGGGCTCGTTGCTGCTGGTGCAGGCAGCGAGGGAGAAGACTAAGGCCAGGGCCAGAAGGACTGCAAGGATTCTCTTTGTGTTCATACTAGATTTTCCTCCAATCTGAATTGTTACACACGTCCGAAACGGAGAAGTCCCGGACAGGTCAATTATACTACATTTGTGAAATGTGTAACAAAATTTCTTCACAAAAACGACAAAAATCTTGTTGTCATATACAACCTTGATTTTAGACGCTGAAATCGGTATATTTATTGTGTATACCTATGAGCAGACGGCGGAGGCGGACTATGAGCATCGTCAGACAGAAAACGGCATTCGAAACGCCGGAAGAGAAAAAGATCTTCTGGCATACAAGCGCACATATCATGGCGCAGGCGGTCCTGCGGCTTTTCCCCGAGGCGAAATTCGCGATCGGGCCAGCTATCGACAGCGGGTTTTATTACGACATCGATCTGGATCACCGGTTCACGGAGAGCGATCTGCGGTCCATCGAAGAGGAGATGCGCCGCATCGTCCGCGAAGATCTGCCCATCACCCGCCGCGAAGTGACCCGCATGGAAGCGCTGGGCGAAGCCGTCGCGAAGAACCAGCCATATAAAATAGAGATCATCAACAGCCTGCCGCAGGAAAAGCAGCTGTCCTGGTATGACCAGGGCGAGTTCTCCGACCTGTGCGAAGGTCCCCATCTGGAGCGTACGAGCCAGGTGCGCGCGTTCCGCCTGATGAGCGTGGCCGGCGCCTACTGGCGCG
The DNA here is from genome assembly GCA_017619985.1 of Bacillota bacterium. Taxonomy (GTDB): domain Bacteria; phylum Bacillota; class Clostridia; order Peptostreptococcales; family Anaerovoracaceae; genus RUG11894. The sequence continues at coordinate 946 of JAFZRG010000119.1, forward strand.
GCAGCGAAAAGAACAAGATGCTGCAGCGCATCTACGGCATCTCCTTCCCCAAGCCGAGCATGCTGGACGAATATCTGCAGAACCTCGTGGAGGCGCGCCGCAGAGACCACCGCAAGATCGGCAAAGAGATGGATCTGTTCATGTTCCCTGCGGAAGGCCCCGGCTTCCCGCTGTATCTGCCCAAAGGCATGACCGTCCGCAACGAGCTCATGTCTTATTGGAAGGAACTGCACGCGGAGCGTCACTACAACGAGATCCGCACGCCGATCATCCTCTCCGAGGAGCTGTGGCATACGAGCGGCCATTGGGACCACTATCAGGAGCACATGTACTTCACGGAGATCGACGGCGCAGGATACGCGATCAAGCCGATGAACTGCCCCGGCGCGCTGCTGGCGTACAAGCGCAGGCTGTATTCGTACCGCGACATGCCGGTGCGCCTGTCCGAGCTGGGCCACGTGCACGGGCACGAACCTTCCGGAACACTGCACGGCCTGATGCGCGTGCGCGAATTCACGCAGGACGACGCCCACATCTTTACGCTGCCGTCCCAGGTGAAGGACGAACTGAAGGATATCATCAGACTCATCGACGAGATCTACGCCGTGTTCGGCTTCGAATATAAAGTAGAGCTGGCGACGCAGCCGCAGAACTCCATCGGGAGCAGGGAAGAGTGGCAGATGGCGGAGAAGGCTCTGAAAGAAGCCGTGGAGGAACTCGGCATCGACTACGAGATCTCTCCGGCCGGCGGCGCGTTCTACGGTCCGAAGCTGGACTTCCATCTGAAAGACTGCATCGGGCGCACGTGGCAGTGCGGCACCGTGCAGCTCGACTTCCAGCTGCCGCAGCGCTTCGACCTGTCGTACACGGGTTCGGACGGCGAAAAGCATCGTCCCGTCATGATCCACCGCACAGTGTTCGGCAGCATCGAACGCTTCATGGGCGTTCTGATCGAGCACTTCGAGGGCAAGCTGCCGCTGTGGCTGGCTCCGGTGCAGGTCAAGCTGATCTCCGTCTCCGAAAAGTACAATGACGCCGCGTGGAAGCTGGCGGACGAGATGGCCGCAGCCGGTCTGCGCACGGAGGTGGATGCCCGCAACGAAAAGACCGGCTACAAGGTGCGCGAAGCCGTGCTGGCCAGGGATGCCTACATCATCGTCGTAGGCGAGAAGGAGGCGACGACGGATGTGCTGTCGGTCCGTTCCTCCAAGGCAGGCGACATGGGAGAATTCCCGAAAGCGGAATTCATCGAAATGCTCCGCAAAGAGATCGATACGAAGGCGCTGTAGCAAGATATTCAACACTTTTTGATGATATATTTTGCCGTGCCGGCGGCAGCGGTCGTTGACAATAGGCTGAAAAAACAGATATAATTCTTACAGAGCAACAGCTCCAACCCTGTTGCCGTTGAATACACACAGCAAAAGCTCCGGATCCGTTTCCGGGGTTTTTGCTTTTTGCGCTTGACACCGTACTATGTGATGTAGTACAGTTAGTACAACGCAAGGAGGAACGCAGATGATACAGCTGGATCTGAAAAGCAGAAAATCCATCTATGAACAGATCATGGACGGATTCAAAGAGCTGATATCCCGCGGCGTCCTTCATGCAGGGGATAAGCTTCCATCCGTCCGGGAACTGTCCCGGACCCTCACCGTCAACCCGAACACCATCCAGAAGGCCTACCGCCAGCTGGAAGCCGACCGGTACATCTACACCGTGTCCGGACTCGGGTGTTTCGTGGCGGAAAAGCCGGAAGCGCCGGATCTGAGCAAGGCGGCGGCCATCTACGAATCTATCGAGGATTCCGTGCGGCAGCTGCGCTATCTGGGGGTCACTGAAGAAGAGATCCGCAGCAGACTGGAAGACATCGCCTGCAGAAAGGGGGAAAAGGGATGATCAACGTAAAGGGGCTGTGCAAGAAGTTCGACGACTTCCAGGCCCTGAACAATTTGGACCTGAACGTGCAGCAGGGCTCCATCTACGGCCTGATCGGGGTCAACGGGAGCGGAAAGACCACGCTCATCCGCCATCTTACCGGCATACTGAAGTCCGATTGCGGCACGGTGCAGATGGATGGACAGGATGTGTACGACAACATCGATATCAAACAGAGGCTGGGGTACATCCCCGACGAGCTGTTCTTCTTCGGTTCGTATACCCTGAAGGCCATGGGGGCCTTCTACAAGGGACTGTACGCGAACTGGGACCAGGACCGCTTCGAGGCGATGGTCGACGATTTCGGCCTGCCCGCGCGCGGAAAGCTCAGCAGGTTCTCCAAGGGCATGCAGAAGCAGGCGCAGTTCATCCTGACCATGAGCTGCCGTCCGGATTTCCTGATCCTGGACGAGCCCATCGACGGACTGGATCCCATCGTGCGCAAGAAAGTATGGAAATACGTGGTGGACGATGTGGCCGAGCGCCAGATGACCGTGCTCGTCAGCTCGCATAACCTGAAAGAAATGGAAGGCATCTGCGACGCCATCGGCATCCTGTCGGGCGGCGAGATGAAGATCGAGCGCGACCTGGACGAGCTGAAGTCCGACATCCACAAGGTGCAGGCGGCGTTCCACAGCGCGGAGGACGCGGAGAGAGCCTTCAAGGGCCTGAACGTCGTGCACCGCGAAAAGAACGGCAGCGTCGAACATCTGATCATACGCGGACCCAGAGAAGATGTGGAGCAGGCCGTCTACGCGGCTGACCCCATCATCTTCGACATGCTGCCGCTGTCGCTGGAAGAGGTCTTCATCTTTGAGATGGGAGGTGAGAACGATGACATCCAGAGCATCCTTGCTTAACTTCACTCTCATAAAGGAAAACTTCAAGCGCTTCTGGCCCATCATGGCCGGCGGTCTCGCGTTCTGGCTGATCTGCGGGCCCATCGCCCTGATGATCTCCCGGAGCAACGGCGGCTATGACTACAGCGTGATGAAATCCGTCCTCACGCACCTCAACCCGGCGCCCATCATGCTGAACATCCTGCTGCCCGTCGCTCTGGCGGTCGCGTGCTTCAGCTATCTGCAGAAGAGCAATTCCGCGGGCGTCATGCACGCCATGCCGTTCTCCCGGGCAAGCCTGTTCGTGAGCAACTACGTGAGCGGCCTGGTGCTGGCGATCCTGCCGGCGGCCGTGATCACCGTCTTTCTGCTTCTGATGCGGGGCGGCGTGGAGATCCCGACATGGGACTGGTCGCCGACATACGTCACGGGGACGAGGATCCTGCGCTTCCTGCTGGAAGAGTTCACGGTCGTGAGCTTCGTGTACTCCATCGCGGTATTCGCAGCGGTCATCAGCGGCCTTGGCGTCATCCACGCGCTGACGGCGGTCGCGCTGAACTTCATCTGCCCGGCCGTGTTCCTGCTGATGATGGGCTACATGGATATCTATGAATACGGCTTCACCGCGGGATCTCTGTTCGAAGAGTTCGCCATGCGCATGAACCCTTACATGCAGATCCTGGGAGGCGACGGACTCAGTTTTACGGAAGTCATCGTCTACCTGATCGTCGCGGCGGTGATCGCTTTGCTGGCCTTCCTGCTGTACCGGGCTCGTTACCTGGAAAAGGCAGGGGAGAGCTACGTGTTCCGCGCGGCCAAGTACATCATCGGCTTCCTGATGGTGCTGTTCGCCAGCAGCCTAACGGGCTTCATCTTCCATAGCGAGATCGGTCCCGCCGCTTACATCCTGGGCTTCGTGGTCGGTTACATCGTCTCCATGATGATCATCAACAAGTCCACGAAGATCTTCACGAAGGATTGCCTGCTGTCCGGCCTGATCTACGCCCTGGTGATCGCCGCGATCGTCTGCGTGTTCCGCTTCGACGCGATCGGCTACCAGAAGCGCGTGCCGGACGCTTCCCGCGTCGAGTCCGTGGAGTTCTGGTCCAGCACCGTCGATCTGGGAATGGACGGCAAATACGACACGATCGAGGATCCTGTGAACATCGAACACGTGACGAACTTCCACAGGGAGATCGTCAGCGATAAAAAGAACTACCTCCGCGACAATTATTACTTCGGTTCCGGCGATTTCGATTCTCACGACGCCACCGCAGGCGTGACCCTGCGGTATGCGCTGAAGAACGGCCGCCGTGTGGAACGCACCTATACGATCCCCATGTCTCTGCTCCGCAAGAGCGAAGACATGAAGGCGGTCTGGAACAGCGCGGAGAACAACGGGCTCCTGCAGAGCCTGGATCCGTTCAGCGCGGGCAATACCGAGATCACCCTGGAGGGCTACACCTTCGACGACAATTTTAACGGGGCGACGACGTGGCAGAACTACGACACGGATAACCTGCCGATGGGCACGGCCCGGCTGGAAGAGAAGCAGCTGCTGATCGAGGCGCTGAAAAAAGACGTGCGGAACATCGAATACGACAGCCTGTTCGCGGACTACGACTACGAACCGTATATCAATATCAGCCTGGACTGCCGCATTCCCGTCGACCCGCACGAGCCGGAGGAGTATATCGACGGCGCTGCCTGGAATTATTACGATTACAACGATAAGGGCGAACCGATCTACAATCATATCGTCCTCAATATTAACGCAAGAAAGAATTACGTCAACACTATGAACGCGCTGCTTCAGATGGATATTTCCGGAGATCTGCGCACCTGCGTCGAGACCATTCTTGCGAGATAAACAAGTTCAAAAGGGATTCAGAGAATATACCGGAACGGAGCTGCGGGGGCAGCTCCGTTTTTTCGTCTCTACGATGCGTAGGTGGCTTTTCTTTTCCGCGTAGGATACACTGGTTGCGTAAGGAGGACAAAACCATGGACAGATATGTGACCGGGGCTGTGATCCGGCAGCTCCGAGAAGATAAAAGGATGACCCAGGAGGAGCTGGCGGAAAAGATCTGCGTCAGCGGCAAGGCGGTCAGCAAGTGGGAAACGGGAAGGGGACTGCCGGACGTCAGCCTGCTCGAGCCTTTGGCCGAAGCGCTGGGCATCTCCGTGATCGAACTGTTTTCGGGAGACCTCATCCGCAACGCCAACCGCTCCGCGAATATGGCGAAGAGCATGTTCTATGTCTGCCCGGTCTGCGGCAACGTGATCCAGTCCGCCGGGGAAGCCGTGGTCAGCTGCTGCGGTATCGCGCTCCCGCCGCTCGAGGCGGAAGCGCCGGACGAAGAGCACGCGATCCGGGTGGAGATCGTGGAGAACGAGTACTATGTCTCGGTGGACCATCCGATGGAAAAGGGTCACTATATCTCTTTCCTGGCGGCAGTGTCGGGTCACGGCGTGCAGCTCGTCAAACTGTACCCGGAAGGGAACGCGGAAGCCCGCTTCCGCATCGACGGCGTCCGCTATGTGTACGCTTACTGCAACCGCCACGGGCTGTACAGGGTCAGACTGTAGTAGCCGGGCAGACAGCCGGTCTCAAAATGCCATGGTAAAGTCCATGGCATTTTTCTTGTGTTATAATTAAAAATATAAATTTGCAGAAAAAGGAGATCGGCATATGAACATCGCTGTCATCACGGGCGCCTCTTCCGGCATGGGAAGGGAATTCGTCTATGCGATCGATCGGGAATACGAACTCGACGAACTGTGGGTGATCGCCCGCAGGAAGGAAAGGCTGGAGGCGTTGCAGGACAAATGCCGTACGAAGGTGCGGCCGTTGGCGCTGGATCTTTCCGATACCGCGAGTTTCGGAGAATACAAGGCGCTGCTCGAAGCGGAGGCGCCGCAGATCCGCGTGCTCGTGAATGCGGCGGGCTACGGCCTGTTCGGCACGTTCGAGGACATGGGTCTCGAGGAACAGCTCGGCATCGTGGACGTGAACGACAAGGCGCTCACCGCCATGTGCCTGCTCAGTCTTCCGTATATGAGCAAAGGCGACGCCATCGTCAACATGGGCTCGAATTCCAGCTGGCAGCCTGTGCCGTACCTGAACGTCTACGCGGCCAGCAAAGCCTACGTTTTAAGCTTTTCCAGAGGTCTTGGCCGCGAGCTCAGACCCCGCGGCGTACACGTGATGTGCGTGTGCCCGGGATGGATCAAAACGGAGTTCATGGATACGGCTGTCCGCGACGACACGATCCGGTATTACGACCGGTGGTACACCCCGGAACAGGTCATCGCGCAGGCGATGGAGGACCTGAAGAAAAAGAAGAAGATCTCCATCCTCGGCGCGCCGGTGCGCCGCCAGGTGCGCCTGGTCAAATTCCTGCCCACGGACGTCGTGATGGACACCTGGTGCAGGCAGCAGGGAAAAGAATAGGGCGATAGTCCCAGGGTTTCACCCGGCGGCGCCAAAAGGCGCCGCTTTTGTGATATACTGAAGACATGAACGAGAGGAGGACGCAGTTATGCAGAACGAAAAACTCGTACCGTTTTTACAGTCGCTCATCCAGGCCGGCAGCGTATCCGGCGAAGAAGGCGGCGTAGCGGCGCTTTTGGAGAAATTCTTTGTGGAAAGAGGCTTTGACGAGGTCAAAGTCGACGAATACGGCAGCATCACCGGCTGCATCAAGGGCAAGAGACCCGGTAAAAAGGTCCTGTTCGACGGTCACATGGATACCGTCCCCGTGAACGATCCGTCCAAATGGACTATGGATCCCTGGGCTGGCGACATCAAGGACGGCAGACTATACGGCCGTGGCACGTCCGATATGAAAGGCGCGCTTTCCGCCATGTGCATGGCAGCGGCGGACTTCGCGGATGAGACCGGAAAGGACTTCGCAGGCGAGATCTACGTGGCAGGCGTCGTGCACGAAGAGTGCTTCGAAGGCATCGCCAGCTCGAAGATCAGCGCGGCGGTCAAGCCCGATATCGTGGTCATCGGCGAGGCTTCGGACCTGAACCTGAAGATCGGCCAGAGAGGCCGCGCGGAGATCGTCGTGGAGACGTTCGGCAAACCCGCGCATTCCGCGAACCCGGACAAGGGCATCAATGCGGTGTACAAGATGGCCAAAGTCATCGAAGAGATCCGCAAACTCGTACCGGAGGAACACCCCGTGCTCGGCAAGGGCATCCTGGAACTGACGGACATCAAGTCCAGCCCGTATCCCGGCGCTTCCGTCGTGCCCGAATACTGCCGCTGCACCTACGACCGCAGGTTGCTGACCGGCGAGACGAAGGAGAGCGTGCTGGCACCCCTGCAGGCTCTGCTCGACCGCATGATGGCCGAAGACCCGCAGCTGAAGGCAAAAGTCTCCTATGCGATCGGCGAAGAGAACTGCTACACCGGCGCGAAGATCCGTGGCGAGCGCTTCTTCCCGGGCTGGCTGTACGAGAAGGACGATGACTTCGTCCAGGCCGCGTATCAGCAGCTCAAGGCCGACGGATTCGACCCCGCCATCACCATCTACAACTTCTGCACCAACGCGTCCCATTACGCGGGCGAAGCCGGCATCCCGACGCTCGGCATGGGTCCCTCGAACGAGAGCCAGGCGCACGTCGTGGACGAATACATCGAACTGAGCCAGCTGGACGGCGTGTACGGCTGCTATAAATCCATCATGAAGGCATTGCTGAAATAAGGAGCATTATGAAAGCGAAAGACGTAAGAATCGATCAGTGGCTGCTCGAACACCAGCCGGAAGTCGTCGCGGATCTGCAGACGCTGCTGCGCTACCGCACTGTGGAGGACGAGACCGCGGTCCCCGAACCGGGCAAGCCGTTCGGGCCGGTCACGTACGACTGCCTGCAGGAAGCCCTCGGCATCGCGAAGCGCCTCGGCTTCGACGGCGAGAGCGTGGACGGCTACTGCGGCAGCATCGTCGTTCCTGCGGATGACCCGGAGAGCGGCAAGCCGGAAACGTTCGGTATCCTCGCCCATCTGGACGTCGTTCCGGAATCCACGGGCTGGGACTATCCGCCGTACGGGGCGGTCATCGCGGACGGCAGACTGTACGGCCGCGGCGCCATCGATGACAAGGGTCCGGCCGTGGCGTCCCTCTGGGCGCTCAAGGCCGTCCTGGAATGCGGCTAC